>CAZSOP010000171.1:0-8347 GCA_964608385.1 uncultured Cytophagia bacterium | reverse complement strand
CTTGGCGTTTTCTCAGCGGTTAAAAAAGTACTCATTATTCGGAAGAACCTTTTTTCCCTGTATTTTTTGACACAGCCCCTTTATTTCATTCCAGTAGGTCGTATGCTTTTCGCTTGATTATTGCAGGGTGAAGTGATATTTTGAAACAATTCATGGTTTCAGGCTTTTAATCATCAATCAATGACCAGAGGAAAAAATGCCATGAAGTTGAAATTGTTAATCGTGATATTCATGCTGGCGTTGTTGACGCATGGCTGTGAGATTGATCATGGATTGGGTGTTCTGGGATCGAAGATTACAGGAAAGGTTATTTTTATCAATCACGATCAAATACCCGATTATGTTGAAGCTGTACGCATGGCTGCTGTTGTTGACTTTGATTTCAGCGATATCAGCCTCAGCGATGCGGTTCTTGCCAATACGTCGGTGAATTTAAGCCGCGAAATCTCGGAATATTATATCCCGGCGCCGTTAGCGTCTTATGAATTGATCGTCGCTATCTGGAAACAAAAAGGCAAAGCCTGGAATGCCACCAATTGGCTCGGGTTTTATGGCTATGATCCGGTTAATCAAACAGTCGAGTACAAGAGCGTTACGTTGACCGACCAAGATCCTGTTGCAGAAAACATCAATATCTATTGTGACTGGTCGACGATTAGTCCTAATTGAAGAAGTGAATATGATGACAAGACAAATTTTAATTCTTATCTCTCTGTTTTTCGTTTCAACCACTCTGACGTGGGCTGAAAACAGATCGTCGATTCAGGGAAGAGTTACCGCCCAGGAGAGCGGGGAAGCTCTGGCCGGCGCCAATATACTGATCAGGAATACCTATATTGGAACAAGCAGTGACGAAAACGGCTATTTCCGTTTAACAAACGTTCCTGCCGGTCCGATTGAATTAAGCGTCAGTTATATCGGCTATAAATCCAAAACGGTCCAGCTTGATATCGGCACAGAACCTTTGCGAGACATTGACGTCGTCCTGCAGGAAACGCCGTTTAAAACCGAACAGGTCGTGGTTACCGCCTCAAGACAACCTGAAGAGCTGGCCTCAGCGGTCTCGAGTATAGATGTTTTGTCGGCGCGGGATATCCGGCAGCGCAACAGCGCCCGACTGGATGAGGCGTTGCTTTCGGTGCCGGGCGTGACTCTTGTTGGTGAAAATATCAATATTCGCGGCGGAAGCGGGTACAACCGGCTGGGCGGAAACCGTACATTGGTGCTTATCGATGAGGTTCCCGTATTGACCAGCGATCTGGGTGCTGCCAACTGGAGTATCCTGCCGGTGTCACAGGTCGACCATATAGAGGTTCTGAAAGGCGCAGCTTCTTCGCAATACGGCTCCGGTGCCCTGAGCGGGGTAATCAATATCATTACCAAAGGCTCTACACAATCCCGCCATTTTTCTCTACAACAGAGTTCAGGACTATATGATGAGCCCTCTGTTTCGGAATGGAAATGGACGGACAAGTTGCGCTATTTTCACCGAACCGATGTTGGTTACTCTGATACGTTTGGACCGCTTGGATTACGGCTGGCGCTTTCGCGGCATCAATCTACCGGGGATCGTCAGAACGGACGGTTTGAGCGCTGGACAATGACCGCCAAGGCGAGGTGGCAGCTTGCAAAACAGTCCAGTCTGACTCTTTTTTCGACCTACAGCCTGGAGGAGCGTGAACTGTTTTTGCAGTGGTTGGAGCAGGATCGCGCTTTAATGGTACCGCCTCCGGAACTGGGGAATAGCTATGAACTGGATGGTTATGTCGGTTATTTGCAATATTACACCCTTTTTTCGCCCACCTTGTCGACAAAGATCCGTCTGTCATATAATCAGCAATTGGTCGGGATTCCGGTTAATATTGAAAGTGCTTTTACGCCGGCAATCGGTCTGGGCGGTGAGTTGCAGGTCCATTGGACACCCCACTCCAATCACAACCTTTCCCTGGGCATGGATTACAAGCGCGATGACGTTCAATCCGAATACTATGGCAAGCGCAGTGCCAACGGATTTTCTCCATATGCGCAGCATATTTGGAAAGTTTCCCAACGCATACAGGTGAATACCGGTTTGCGCTGGGATACCTATACGCTGGTGGGCGATTCGGTGGAAATGCAGCTCAGCCCAAGAACAGGGATCAGCTTTCAACCCGTGTATGGAACCATAATACACGGCTCCATCGGCAGGGGATTTCGTGCTGCAACGGTTGTTGAGCGGTTTATTTCGGTGGGAGGAAAGGATTTCAGAGCTGTTCCCAATCCCGATTTACAGCCGGAGCGATCCGTATTGCTTGAATTGGGGGTACGGCAGCATCTCGGCAGCAGCGCCTATATGGAAATGAATCTTTTTTCCAGTACCTATAAAAATCTAATCGAGCCGACGCTTTTTGCTGATCTGTCGGCACAATTTATCAATTATCCCGCTGCACGTATCAGGGGTGTGGAAGCCGAATATCGCTGGCAGATTTTACCGAAATTTCTATCGTTGCAAACCTCGGCCACCTGGCTCGATGCCAGGGAGCTGGAGAGCGATACCTTTCTGCCATACCGGCCGCACTTTTCAGCTTATTTTTCTCCCGAAATCGAATACGGGCCATTCCTTATACGGCTGGATTTCAGATATGCAAGCCGTCTCAAACGGGTAACGGTCTATCCGCTGGATGAACGGGTTCCCACCAAAGTCTGGAATTTTCATTTCATTTACCAAAGAAAGAACTTTGGTCTTGAATTTCACATTAATAATGCTCTGAATTATAACTATACCGTTTCAGAACGCGTGCTGGGGGAGATACGTCATTTCATGCTTACTTTTCGCACCGAAATATAAGCGATTTAAGGAGAGAATCCATGAAGATACAAAACCTTGTTTGCATCTTGCTACTTTTACCATTTTTGCTGTTTTCCGAAACCAAAACACTCAGCCGCAACTATGTTCCCATTATTATCGACAATCCCGGTGAACCGCTGCTGGGTATGCAAATTCGCGAGCGGATTTCGCCTAGCGAATGGTCGTCCTATACCTGGCAAGCGTTTCGCTATGATGCGGACAACAATAGCTGGCAAGCGGTGCCCTGCCAGATCGATGAAAAGGGCAACGAGAATAATTACATCCGCCAGGACAAATGGGACGGGATTCTGGACGAACGCGATGAAATACTCTTCATGCCGGCAGCCCTGGGCGACAAAGCGCCGTTGTCGGCATGGCTCGATAATGAACAATCGCGAAAAGAATCGCGTATCGAGATCGAGTTCAGCGATCCGGTCAATCCGACTCTGAGAGGATGGGTTTATCTCTATCCAATGAATCCGGCCATTCAGTTGTCGCCGGCTGATACTGCGGGGTATCATGCCTACAAGCCGGGTCCGCCTTCTATTCCGGCTGCGGATACGGCCATCACCACCGCTTATACGGTCGCGCATGATGCAGATGGCTGGATCAACTATATGAGGTTCCACACGCCGGGTGCCCTGGATATTCTGGACAGATTCAAGTTTCGCCTCGCCGGCGATCCGGACATCGGATCGTGGGTGGTCAGTGAAGAAGATCTCAAAGCCAAAGAGAATCCGGTCAATTATTATTACGGGCCGATTCGCGCCTTTCACGATGAACGGACAAGGCTGACACTGCCTTTTGGATTGTCTACGAACGAAGGCGATTACAGTTGGCATTATTTTCCCTATTCTCTTTATATCGGTATCGACAACTTTCCTCTGGCCCAAAATATGATCGCTTATTTTAACGTCAACCGAATGCGCCTTTCGATGGATTTTAATAACCGGGCCAAAGGCATGTATTTTTATTCTCATCGCAATCAGAATGGGGTATTGATCGATGGCGTGCCGGATTCACCGGAACGAGAGCTCGACGCGGATTCGCAGATGGATTGGGTTATGGCGACGGGTGAAAGCGGAACCGTTATCATGGTTTTGCAGTCCGATATTGAGAATGTAAGCAAAAAAATATACTACCGTGACGCCGAATCCGGCGGAAGCAGCGATGGTACTGACGATACCGGTGACCGGCGTTCGATCGGCGATATGGGCGTCATTTTCCGACCGGCATCAGGAGGGCATTTTCAAACCAGCCAGATCACCTTCCACTTTTTGGTTTATTTTATCGACCACCCCAATATGAGCAGCGCTTTTGGCGATACATTGATCGAATGGGTAGAGAATCCGCTTGATATTTCGGCAGAGAGGCAGTTTTATGTCCCTTCAACGGTGAACCGGCACAGCCTCCAGCCTCAAACGTTTCAGCTTTATCCTGCTTACCCCAATCCGTTTTCTCCGCCAAAGAATGCGGTTCACCTTTCATTCAGCAGCCACTCTTTGCATAATGATGCAAAAATTCTTATTTTTAATGTATTGGGACAACCCGTGGCCCGGCTGGACCCTGTAAAAAGCCAGGGACAAAATTCCTATTATGCTGTCTGGGATGGCCGCGATAAAAATGGAGAGAGAATGCCTCCCGGACTCTACTTGTACCGGATTGTGCAAACGGGATTTAATTCGGCCTCCGGTAAAATCGTTCTCTATTAGACACGTTGCCCTGGAACGGCTATAGATCGTATTGTCGTTTTACGACCGGTTTGAAGGTGTGGAATAATGCCGGGGAAAGGAGACTCTCAGGTGATAAAACTGGAAAATAATGATAATCGCTTTGAAATTCGCTTAGAGGAGAGGGTTCGGTTGTCCGGCGCTGAACCTGTTATTGCCGGTCGCTCACTTGAGGGATTTGACCTCGATTTATCCGGTAATCTTTTGCTGTATCGAACAGACTCCGGTTCGCTATCATTTACTGTCACTCCTGAGGATAAAAATATTATTATATTCTCAGTGGAAGAGTATGGGCTTGAAAACGAAATGATTCCTTTCGGATTTTATGCGGGAGAATTGCCCGATTTTATTCAGGGCGTATCTTTTTGGCGCTATGCTCCCTTCAAGTCCTGGACCGTCCCCATCCGGGTCAGGGACCCGCAAAGCCTAAAAGCAGATGATATTCAGTTTTTTTACTGGCAGTATCGGGATGGACTGTACGGCGCCGCCATACCCCTGTGTGCTCCTTCTCATCGATTTACCCTGGGCCAACACCGGCAGGGGTTTGCCTCTTTATCCGAAAACAACAACTTCCGGGCATTGATCAATGGTCCTGTTCTGGCCATCGGTTTTGACCATGATCCTTATGCGCTGTTTCAAAATCTTTACCACAGCGGCTTGATGGCGATGGGGCAAGCTGAAAATATTGCCGCAAAGAAAAAAATGCCCGAGATTTTCAATTATCTGGGCTGGTGTAGCTGGAATTCATCCGGACTGGGGCATAATCTGAATGAAGATCATCTGATCAAGGCAGCCGAATCATTGCGCGATCATCGAATTCCACTTAAATGGATTTTGGTGGATGACGGCTGGTTTCAACATAGTAACAAACAACTCGATGCGCTTGAACCGGAGCCGGCCAAATTCCCGCATGGATTTAAAAATCTAATCAAAACATTAAAATCGCTGTATAAAGTCGATTATGTCGGGATTTGGCATACTCTGAACGGCTATTGGCTCGGAATCAACCCCAACGGGCCGCTGGCCTCTCAATATCGCGGTGATCTCTTTTACTGGCCGAATATCAATAACCCCAACGCACCTGAATCACCATTTCAAACCTGTGCTTTTATCAAACCGGAAAAAATGCATCCCTTTTTTGACCGCTGGTATCAATATTTCAAAAACGAGGGATTTTCTTTTGTCAAGGTGGACAATCAGAGAATTGTCGAAGAGATGAGCCGTGATCGATATACGGCGTGGACGTTGGCGGACTCGCTTCACAAAGCTGTAAACCATAATGCGGAACGCTATTTTGACAACGCCATAATCAACTGCATGGATATGATCACCGACGCCTTTTACCATTTTGGCGCCACGCCAGTGGGCAGGGCGGTGGAGGATTATTTCCCCTATGAAGAAAACGAAAGCTATTGCCTGCAAAAGGGAAATGCAGCGGCACATGTGTTGCAGGCGATTTACAATGCGCTCTGGTTTGGTCAAATGGTGATACCGGATTTTGATATGTTTCAGTCTCATCATCCTGATGCCGTTTTTCATGCCATTGCCCGCGCTCTGAATTGTGGACCGATCTATATCACCGATGAACCCGACAAAGTAAATGCTGAGGTGCTGAATCCGCTTTTTCTCAGCGATGGCCGCCTCCTGAAATCTGAAACGCCACTGTTGCCAAGCAGAGATTGTCTTTTTCAGTTGCAGGATCCCAAACCTTTTAAAGCCTTTTCCAGGGTTGGCCGGATCGGGTTGCTCGGTATCTGGAACTGTGCCGACGCCGAATCCGTTTGCGGAAGCTTTTCTCCAGCGGATGTTTATGGCATCGAAGGAGAAACGTTTATCGCTTATGAGCGGTTTTCCGGAGAATCGGTTAAACTGGGTAAAAATGAAAAATATCCGATCGACCTGGACCGACTGGGCTATAAATGTTTTATTATCTCTCCCCTGCAGGACGGAATCGCTTTGATCGGGATTGTCGATAAATACAATGCCCCGGCCGCAATCCGCTCCTTTCAGATTTCCGGAAAAAATTTGAATGTAGAAATTCACGAAGGCGGACTGTTCAGGTTTTTTAGCCGGAAAAAGCCCGCTCACGTATGGCTGGATGACAAGGAACAGGGCTTTACCTGCGATCAGATGCTGGTATCCGTTCAGCTTCCTGTCAGAAGAGGTCAAATTTGTTCTGTCAGGGTTGATTTTTAGAAGGTTGTCTCTGGATATTCCATTTCGCCGGGCGCCCTCTTCTCTGTAGAATGGAAGGAGCGTGGTGAGGGTATCGACTAATCCCGGCTCCGGGATCGTTCTTGATCCGACTCTCATCGTTAAGCATCAGCCGCTATAGAAAAAACGAGAATTATTATTTGAGAACCATGAATGATAATAGTAAGACTTGTAAAAACGGAGGATGGTTAAAAATGAAATTAGGCAGACGAGATTTTAACAAGACCCTCAGCGCTGCAGCATTGGGATTATCCCTGAGTCCGACAGCACAGTCAGCAGAGATCAAATTCCCTATAGTTATTTTTTCTAAACATCTGCAATTTCTGAATTACGAGGATATGGCTACGGCGGCAAAGGAAATCGGTTTTGATGGCATTGATCTGACCGTGCGGCCGAAAGGACATGTTTTGCCGGAGAATGTAACCCGGGATTTGCCTAAAGCGGTCAAGGCAATCAAACATGCTGGTCTTAAAACGTACATGATGACCACGGCAATAAGCGATGTCGGCGATCAATTTACGGCACCCGTGCTAAAAACCGCCGGCGAGCTCGGAATCAAGTATTATCGTATGGGCTATCTGCGGTATGATGATGAAACACCTGTAGAGGAGGAATTGCAGGCTGCGCAAAAAGTCTTTAATGAATTAAATGAGCTCAATAAAAAATATGGTATTGTCGGCTGCTATCAGAATCATGCGCGGCAGTACATTGGTTCTCCGATATGGGATTTGTGGCTTTTATTAAGAGATTTGGAGCCTGACTGGATCGGCAGCCAGTATGATATTCGCCACGCCACAGTGGAGGGAGCATCGGCATGGCCGATGGGATTGGATCTGCTGAAGAATTATATTCATACATTGGTCATAAAGGATTTCTACTGGCACAAAGAAGAGGGTGAGTGGGATATTAAAAATTGTCCCATTGGTGAGGGGATGGTTGATTTTAAAGCCTATTTTCGCAAATTAAAACAACTCGGCGTTAATGCGCCAATTTCCCTGCATTTTGAGTATCCGATTGCGGAAGAGATCGATGACCCGGCTCTCAAGCGCGAACATACGATAAGGGCCATGCGAAAAGATTTGAAAACTTTGAGGACTATGCTAAAGACGAGTGGATTGATTTAAACAATTGCGTATACGGATATCATTTATATATCAGCCAGGAGTTAAATGTGATAACGATTCGTTCGGTCAATAGTGCTGTCGAAAAAGAGCCCCTTATACGTCCTTTTGGATTTAAAGGCAACTATGTAACCGAGTTGTGGCAAACAGTTTCTCTGCTTGAAGATGAGAACGGCACACCGCATACAGGGTTATGTACACAAAATGTCTTGTGGTCGGATGCAGATGTTTTTATGGCCTTTGACGAAAAACGAGCAAATAGAATCATGTATATGGTCACCGAGCGCGCCTTGCAGATGATTCTGCAGGAGGAATTCAGTACACCTCTCGAGTTACAGCAAGCCATTTTACATGACCTCTATGACTATGCCAGGCGTCTTACCGGCAGATCCGATTTGCGCGAAACATTTGTTCTCAACGCCCTGGTCGTGATTGATAACGCTGCCTGGTTATTA
>CAZSOP010000170.1:0-8355 GCA_964608385.1 uncultured Cytophagia bacterium | reverse complement strand
CTTGGCGTTTTCTCAGCGGTTAAAAAAGTACTCATTATTCGGAAGAACCGAAAATTTGCAGTTTTTGGCTCTTAAAGGGTACTTTTTGGGTTGAAAAAGGCGGTTGTAAGGGTAGGCGTGCTTGAGGTTGGAGGTGCCTATTTGTGGCCAAAAAGCAGGTTCTAAGAGCAATTTAGAGCCATTACCAATCCCTAACCTATTGATTTTTTTGTACATTTCTCGGTCCGACACCGATTTACTCAGTTGTTGTCAATATTTGTCTATTCACTTTGATGAAATTTAAGTATATTGCCGTAAATTAAAAATAAAAAATGTTCTAAAGGAATAAAAAGCATGAAAACAATCGACAAATCAAAACCGGTGATGGTAACCGGGGCAACCGGATATGTTGCCGGCTGGCTGGTGAAGAAACTTTTACAAGAGAGATTCATTGTGCATGCCGCGGTGCGAGACCCGGACAATCAGGATAAAATCGCCCATCTTGAAGAGCTGGCGGCGCATTCAAGCGGAAAAATCCACTACTTTGAATCGGATTTGCTGCAGGACGGTTCCTACGCCGACGCTATGACCGGATGCGAACTGGTCTTTCATACCGCTTCGCCCTTTATTTCTTACGCCAATGATCCGCAGAAAGAGCTTGTCGAGCCTGCTGTGCTGGGCACACAGAATGTGCTGGAACAAGTCAATAAAACAGAATCCGTCAAAAGAGTCGTATTAACCAGCAGCTGTGCCTCCATCTATGGCGATAACAGCGACCTGAAAGAGACGCCTGACGGTGTTTTCAGCGAAGAGAACTGGAACACCACCTCCTCGCTTCAACACCAACCCTATTCTTATTCAAAAACCGTTGCCGAACGCAAAGCATGGGAAATTTGTCAAAAACAGTCGCGCTGGGATTTGGTGGTGATCAATCCCTGCATGGTGATGGGGCCGGCCTTGAATCCGCACACTACCACCTCTGAAAGCATCAACATTTTGAAAGGACTGGGCGACGGAACCCTCAAATTCGGTGCGCCCGATATAGGATTCGGCGTCGTGGATGTGAGAGATGTTGCACAAGCGCATTATCAGGCTGCTTTCACATCCGGGGCGAAAGGACGCTATATCACCTGTGGCCATAATTCCTCTCTGCTGGAAGTGGCGCAGATTTTACACGCCCGCTATGGCGACCGATACCCCATTCCCAACAAGGCGCTGCCAAAGTGGTTGCTCATGCTCGTCGGTCCACTAATGAACAAGGCAATGACGAGAAAGTATATTCGAAACAACGTCAATCTCCCCTTCAAAGCGGACAACAGCAAGAGCCGCGAGGAGCTGGGCGTCACCTATCGGCCATTGGAAGAGACTATGGAAGAAGCGTTTCAGGTGTTGATCGAGAATAACATTATTTAAAAAAAATCCTGAAAAAAGGATTGTTTAAAATAAGGTTCTTATAATCCTGGCTATTATTTGCGGTGTGTTTTTCGTACGCCTATTGGCCAATCAATTTATGAAATCTTCAAACCGTCTCGATCAGAATCCATTTGTTATTTTCTGGAAGAATCACCAGTACCTGGAGCAGCGGATCAAAGCCTCGAAAATACCTCCTTACAGAACATCTTTTTATGTTGTTAAAGTCATTTTGACGACAAAACCAAGACTGCCTTAAAAGATAATATTATAACTGTGAAAAGTTAAAATAACGAGATTATTCAGTATCTGATAAAATCCGGTTGGTGCCGCCGGCTCTGCGGGCCGCATAGATTATCCTGCTATTTTTCCGCAATAACCAGCATTTCATAATCTTCGGTTGTCAACGCATCATCCCGGCTAAAGGCGCCGAGTTTTGCGCCGAATATATCAATGCTTTTAAAATCGAGTGATTTTAAAAGCCAGGTTATTTCCGGCGGGACATAGTATCTTTCATTGCAGACAAGAGATCGCTTGTTACCGGAATCATCGACAAATTCGGTGATGTTTTTGTCGCGAAACGTCATCAGGCAATATCTCGCAAGACATTAATTCTTTTAGATTACTCACATAATTAATAATTTTTTTAATTATAACCCTAAATCAGTTAAATTATGAATTTTTACTTTTGTTTTTATTTATTTATTTAATTCATTTTTTTTCTTTCCTAATTAATTAAATTTTTCTTGACTTTAATAGATCAAAACTTGATATTAGTAAAGTTGGAAACTTTTCAGATTCCTCTATAAACGGATGACTTGTGAAATTGATTTTTATTGACACATTCGTAGACTTTTCCGAATTCATCAAATATCAGCACAGTCGGTCCTGACTTTTCGTTAAGGCATATAAAAAATGATTTTAAACAGATATGGAGGACTTGAATGATCCGAAAGCGCTTATTTGTTTTAATCCTTCTCGTGGCATTCAGCAGCGGTTTTGCCGGTATCACGGGAAAGATTACCGGCCTTGTAACCGACGCGGAAACCGGTGAACCATTGCCCGGTGTCAATATCGCAGTCGAGGGGACAAACTTGGGTGCAGCTACTGGTGTTGATGGTGAATATATTATTCTCAACGTACCGGTAGGCACGTATGAATTGAGAGCCACTATGATGGGATATACGCCGGTCCGGGTAAAAAATGTGCGCGTATCTATCGATATTACAACGAAACAGGCTTTTGAACTATCACCAAAGGTGCTGGATATTGCCGAGGATATTACCATCGTTGCTTCACGTCCCATGATTCAAAAAGATGAAGTGTCGACCCGTCATTTTGTCTCTTCGGAAGAAATTGAGCTGCAACCGGTGCATAGTTTTCAAGAAATTGCCAAGAATCAAGCCGGTGTGGTGGGCAACCACTTTCGTGGCGGCCGAACCGGTGAGGTTCTGATCCTGGTTGATGGTATTCCGGTACGCGATCCGTCGGGATTTTATGTCGAAGACCTGGGTGGCTTTACCAGCGATGTTCCTGAATATGGTATTCAGGAACTGGAGGTTTCGCTGGGTGGTTTTAGTGCGGAATACGGCAATGTCCAGTCCGGTATTCTCAATCTGGCTATGAAAGAAGGAGCCAGACGATTTACCGGAAGGGTACGGGCCACAACCACCAATTTTGGTTCTCAAAATATCAACACCGATCTGCTTGAAAACATTTATGAAATCAATCTCAATGGACCTGAAATTCTTACCAATTATGCCCTTCCCATGCTGGGTGTCAAAGTACCGGGTTCGGTTTCCTTTTCCCTCTCCGGCGAGTTGACCGACAAAGATCGTGGCTATTACCCCAATCAGCAAAAGCTGGACCAATCTTATCAGGGCAAAATAACCTACAAAATCACGCCAAACCATAAATTGATCCTCGGTGGTCTGTATTCCGACAGTGAATGGGATCAATTCTACTTTCCCGCCTCAAAATACGGTCCGGGCGATGATTACGAGTTTAATGAATATAATTTTGTAGAAAATGACTCGCGCTACCGTTACCGTTATGTATACGATCCCACCCCCTATGAACAGGGTGTAGTCGATAATACCGGGGGTGAATGGGAAGGTCAGCCCTATTCCCGCATGGAAACATATTATGTGGCTGGTATGCAAAACTATCTCTGGGACTATGAAAAACAGAGCGATATGGCCTACATGATCTGGACGCACACGCTCAGTCCCAAGACGTATTATGAAGTTCGCCTGCAGAACTTTTATACCAATTATCATTATGCCACACCTGATGTGGAAGACCGGGATGGTGACGGAGATACCGATGAAGATCTGTTATGGAATATCAATGAGCCCGGCCCCCACCCCATTTATCGGGAACGGGAAAATAATTATTGGTGGGTACGTGGCGACGATCCGGGCTATCGCGACCAATCGTCCTGGACCCAAAGCGTAAAAGCGGATCTGATCAGCCAGGTCACAAACAATCATATGCTCAAAGGTGGTATTGAATTTTATAAACATCGCACCAAGGTCGAAAACATATCCTGGACGCTCAATCTGCAAACTCTGCGCAAGGATATCTGGGACGAAGATTCCTATGATTTTGGCGCCTATATTCAAGACAAACTGGAATTTCAGGGTATTATCGCCCTCGTCGGCTTGCGATATGATCGATTCGACCCCAACGGCCTTCAGGATGCGGTTTTTTATCCCTCAGATTTTAACCGTCCCTTTTCACAGGTCGATGAAAACGGTCTGCCAGTCCTGATTGATCCGCAGGAACCGACGCTCAAGCATCAAATCAGTCCGCGTATCGGTATTTCGCACCCGATTACTGACCGGGACTTGATTCATTATACCTATGGTCATTATTTCCAGCGGCCAGACGGATATTTTCTCTATCGTAACAACCGCTATCAGGCCCTGACCAAAACCGGTAATAATATCGGCAACCCCAACCTGGAACCAGAAAAAACCGTTGCCTATGAAGTTGGACTGGAACACCAGTTTAGCGATAATTTTAAAGCGACCATTACCGGCTATTATAAAGATGTCTCCAATCTCATGGACTATAAGAAATTCGTTGGACGTACCATTCAAAACATCGAGCTCAATGTCTTTCAAAATGCGGATTATGGAAATAGTAAAGGCATGGAACTGACATTTAAAAAACGCCTTGGCCGTTTTTGGGGTGGATCTATCAATTACACCTATTCCGTTGCCAAAGGCCGCAGTTCCTCCCCGTGGGGCGGTTTTGGCTCCTTTACAGATGCCAAGCGGATGAATATTCTCAATCACGATCAAACCCATACGGTGAATGCTAATTTGACTTTGCAAACGCCTGAAGATTTTGGCGTTTCGCTGGCGAATTTCAAGCCGCTCGGCAAGTGGATTATCAATATACAGTTCGATTATGGTAGTGGCCTTCCCTATTCCTCATACGGAACAGGTAAAGTCAACGATCAACGTAAGCCCTGGACGAGCACAACCGATGTTAAATTTTTGAGAAAAATTGATTTTTCCGGCACGGATATTCATTTTTTCATCGACGTTTTTAATCTCTTTAATCGGAAAAATGTTCATTGGCTGGGAAGCAGTCAATACTATGAAATCGAGGGCGACCCGTCAATTGTCCGGCTGGATAATGTTACCGGAGATTATATCCGCAATCCCAGTGTATATAGTTCCGGCAGACAGGTCCGGATTGGAATGGGACTAGAACTCTAACTGGAGGCATTGAATGAGATACTTTTATTATACAACCCTTCTCTTGATAACCATTTTTTTGGCGGCGACGAGTTTCGCCGCCGATGCACAAAAAGTGCCGGATCTATCTAAAGTTTACCTGATTCCAGCAGAAGGACCGGTTGTGGAAGATAATTGGAAATTTCATAAAATCGGTACACTGTGGACCCGGGTAACCAACTTTGGTTTTATGGGTGACGATGCATACGAGGGCCGCACCCCCTCCTGCGACTGGCCTGGCGGATCCGGCAACTCTTATCTCTACCGCGGTACCATCTGGCTGACAGCCAACATCGATGGAACTTATTATACCACCATGGGAGATGACCACGAATTTGCCCCATTGGATAGCGTTTCCATGATCACCGGTGAAGGCGCCGTGTCCGATCAGGATACGTGGACCCGTTTCTATGATGTCACCGCTCCGCTGGCAACCGATCATACTCCGCTCGGATTGGAAATCATCCAAAAAACCTATGCCTGGAGCGCGAGTTATGCCGACGACTTTGTCATTTACGAATGGACGATTAAAAATATCGGAATCGATACAGATGAAGACGGCTTCGCCGATACACCGCGTGACCTGACCGACTTTTTCTTGACCTTTCGTTTTGATGCGGATGTCTCAAAATTGCCCAACTGGGGCGCAGAATACCGGTTCACCAACGAGGATGATCACGTTCTCAGCAATGCCACCCCCTGGGAAAAATGGCTACCTCTTTTTCCACAGATGGATAACCGGGAACACAACCTGACCCCGGATCAGTGCGACAGCACCCTGATGTTTATGTGGGACGGAGACAATCCGCATTATCCGGCAGACAATGGGCAGGATGATGACTTTGGCAATCCAGGTCCGGATGGCACCTTGAATTCTCCCGGATTTATCGGTATCAAATTTTTAAAATCTGAACCATACCTGCCACCGAGTTCTTTTCATCAATGCAATATTTATAATGATCCCGGCACAGATAAAGAAGCTTATGACCGTATGATCAGCAAAATCGGTGAATTTGTCGACCTCCCGATCAGCTCCGGCGAGCCCTTTCCCTATGATTACCGCGGCATTCTGACCTTTGGACCTCTGGAAGACTTTGCTGCCGGAGACTCGCTCATCTTTACAGCAGCCCTGGGTGTTGGTTGCGATCCTGATAGCGGAGGCATCCGTAGCCTGGAAGAACTGCTTAAAATTATGGATGTAGCACAGTTTCTCGTCGATAATAATTACGAGGTTTCTACCGAAGCCCTGGCACCTCCCACCCCTGATTTCACCCTCGAACCGGTTTTCGAAAACGGTATCACCACAGGGATCAAGGTGATCTGGGATGACGCCGCCACCTACCATGACAAATTTGCCGGTTATAAAGTCTGGAAGAGCGTTGGCACCACCGCGGCCGGGAATTTTGCCTGGGAACCCCTTGGTCTTGGAACCTATGCCGATACCACCGGCAGCAGCAGTTGGCCCCCGCCAGAAGGCGATGAAACCGGTAGCTTTCAAATTATCGATACCGATTTTACCAATGGTTTGGATTATTATTATTCGGTACAGGCCTTTACCGAGACCATCACCTATCCAATACCTCTGGGTTCGGTCGAAACCAATGTCCTGAATAGCCTGGAATACATATCTCCGGCGAACGCGGTAGCATCCGCACTGAACAATGTCAAAGCCGTTCCCAATCCCTATGTTGGCAGCTATCGTTGGAACAATCCGCTGCCCAGTGATACAAATCCATGGGAACATCGTTTGCAGTTTATCAATCTGCCTGCAGATGCGACGATCAAAATTTTTACTGTAGACGGAGACTATGTCGATGAAATCCATGCCGGACAAACCGTCCGTAAAGGCGCCAATTTCATGGGTGAAGGCAATAACAGTGTTGCAGAATGGGATTTGATCACCCGAAATAACCAGGAGGCTGCACCCGGTCTTTATTTATATGTCGTCGAATCACCCTCGCTTGGTCAAACAACCGGTAAATTCGTCATTGTTCGCTAAAAAGTGAAGGATAGAGAGATGAAGAAAATCTATATATGTTTTTTGTTTATTCCTGCATTGATTTATGGGCAGGGTTTTGCCCCGGTCGGTACATCGGTGGCGCAATTTCTCGAAGTCGGTATGGGGGCCAGACCGGCAGGCATGGGAGCAGCTTATACGACATTGCCCCAGGATGCCGGCGCTGTCTTTTGGAATCCGGCCGGACTAGTGGATATCAAAAACCGCAGCTTTTTCACCAGCTATAATCAATGGCCGGCTGAAATTGTCTTTGTCGGTGCATCGTTTGCCATGAACATCGATCGGATCGGAACCATTGCGATCAGCACCCAGCAATTGATGACCGATGATATGGAAATCACCACGATCGACCAACCCAATGGCACCGGTCAAATGTTTAATATATCAAATTATGTTGTGGGCCTTTCTTATGCCCGTTTCCTTACAAACCGTTTTTCCATCGGTCTGACCGGTAAAGTGGTCCATGAAAAATATTGGCAACATGGATATACGACCTGGGGCCTGGACCTCGGTACCATCTATCGAACGGATTTTCATGGACTCCGTATCGGAATGTCGATTCTGCATTTTGGACCAGAAGTTACCTTTGACGGTGAATTCATCGATTATAGCGATTCGCGCTCCTTTGATGCCGATAAACCTAAAAGTTTTGAATCGCATTCCATGCCCATCAATTTTCGCTTTGGCATATCCTTTGATGTGGTCAATAATGAACAAAATCGGATTACCACCGCAATGGATATGATTCACCCGAATAATAATCTTGAACGATATAATGTTGGCCTGGAATACGGCTTTAAAAATATGTTCTTCTTGCGTGGTGGCTACCAGCTCGAAGCCGACGAAGGCGGCCTCTGCTTTGGCACCGGTGTCCAGCTTCCTGTCATGGGAGACACAGGATTTGTTTTGGATTATGCATACTCGGACATGGGCGTATTGGAACAAATCCATCGCTTTTCTTTTGCCTTTTCATTTTAATACGCGCACAATAAATGGTCAATAATCCGTTTGCTCCTAACATGGAGGGAGGTGAAACGATCCACTTTTTGTCAATTCACAGATAAACTTAACCAAGCCATGGAGGTTAACGCATGAATCGAATTTTTACTATTGTATCCTGTATCGTTTTGCTTTTCGGTACATCGATCTTTGCACAGGCGGAATTTATCCGGGGTGGAGAAATTCCCGTGCCTGAAACTG
>CAZSOP010000169.1:0-8394 GCA_964608385.1 uncultured Cytophagia bacterium | reverse complement strand
GCAATTTTTTTCTCTCGGTACATAATTGTTCAATAATCAGGGTTAGGACTCCGGGTTCATAGTTTTGAGTTGATACAGAAAGACATCTGAATCGTGGTACACATATTGTAAATATTTATTTTTAAAATTTTCGACATATCCGTGTTTATCAGCGTATCCGCTGTTCACGTTGCCGGTATCTGAAGCTGATTGTTTATTTAAGATCACGTGGGTGATGTCAAGCAATTGTAATCTTTGGTATAAGTTGTCGGGATTGCGAAAATCCTGATAGCTGACGAACAACCCGGCAAAACTCCCGAGAATAGATTCTCGCTGGAACAGGAAGGTTCGATATTCACCGACCATAAGAGTTTTCGATGATTCCGGCAAATGCGTGTTGACATACCGGGCGACGGTATACGAACCCGGAAATTTGCGCTCCAGGTAGGCCTCCTGGTCAGCCAGCCCCAGGGCATACGGAAAATGGTTAATGCCGCTGTGGATCGTGGCCGGAACGTACAAGCACACCATGAGACCACACGCCAGCAGGCTAAAACGAGCTAAGTTTTTATGCGTTTGCCGGAGATTGGCAACCACATACCCTACCACCACAGAGGCGACCGGAAACACCGCAATAATGTACCGGTTATACCGTCCCCATAAATTTACTCCGATAGCACAATAGAGCAGGGTAAAGACGACGAATATGTATATTCGCTGATTTTTCACCGGGAACAGCAACAGAAGCGGGATGAATACGAGATATAACGGCGTAATGACATCGCCCTGAACATCCTGAATCATGGACATGTCCCAGGCCGCTTGAGCAAGCTGAATCGGGCCGCGACGCACGATTAAACGCCCCGCTTTAGCAATAATGGCCCTCATCCCATTTTTCTGTGCTTGCCGCGTCGGAGCCTCTGGAGTCTGAGGGGGAGGCTTGGTTTGCACAGCAGCCTCTCGGGGCTGACTGGCGCTGTCGGAGCCATCCGTTGTGGGCGGGGCTTGCGGGGCTGGTGTGGGTAGAGCGAGATAGCGTTGCACGAACGGGGCTGCTTTTCTTGTCGTACACAACGGAGTGCCGGTCCAGGTATAGACTAAATAGTACCATGCAAATCCAGTTATGATTGTGGCCCCCGCAAAGAGCACTGCTGCCAGGGCGATTGCTTTGAATGGGGGCCAGGCCGGCGATCCGGCGCGGGCCTTTTGCCAATGGAGCAGGCGAGCAACGCCTGCCCGGCCGTGCCGCCATCCCCGACAGACGATGAGGAGGCCGAGGACAACAGGTATTTCAACTCCGATAATTTTAAAGCCTGCGCCAAAGCCGCTACACAGCCCTGCCAACAGGATCCATTGCGCCCGCTGCGATTCCCACCACTGCAAGAAGGCGCAAAACGCCAACAAGCCGAAGAAGGCCACTCCGATTTCAGCCGAAATTGTCGTAGAAATATTCCTGATAAGCGGCGTTGTATACCATATAACAGCCGCCAGCAAGGCGTATTTTCGCGACATCCAGCGGGCGGCTGTCGTGTAAAGCAGGAGCAGGGTTAATAATGAAATCCCATAATTCAACAAGGGGAGTGGAAATTCTTCAGAAAGCAGCAGACCAGCCGTATAGAACAAGGTCATATTTTGCGGCCGCATGGCAAACCAATAAGGAATAAAAGTGATCTCGTGGGAACGGACATACTGTTGAGCAATGGGCCAATAGACATGAATCCCGTATCCAAACGCCGGCGGCGCCAAGGCGACCAATAAATACACGAAGGC
This sequence comes from uncultured Cytophagia bacterium, assembly GCA_964608385.1. Taxonomy (GTDB): domain Bacteria; phylum Zhuqueibacterota; class Zhuqueibacteria; order Residuimicrobiales; family Oceaniaggregativiventaceae; genus Oceaniaggregativivens_A. The sequence continues at coordinate 6,645 of CAZSOP010000169.1, read as the reverse complement.
GAACAAACCAAGACCGAGCAGCAACAGCTTTTCCACGCCTGAATAGGCGGCCAAGTTCGGCAGCGCCCGCCGCGCATGATGGAGCTCAGGAAGGACGCGCCGTACATCGTACAACGCGAATACGCCTAAGAGAACAATAATCCCCCAGAAGACTTCAGCATACAGGCCGCCGACGACGCCGAGCACCAGCACACTGTTTGCCAGCACAAGCAGCCCAATGCCCACGGAATAGACGCCCTGTTCCAGCGATGACGTACTGCGAAGCCTGATGAGACGAAGGATGTACGCCCCAACGCGGGAACAGATGAACATGAGAACAATCAGCATGGCGATTCCGATCATGTCTGAGCAATCCCCCGAATTATGGCGCTAAAAAGCGTTTGATGAGTTCGATGATTCCTAATTCCCGGACTTGACGCAGGATGGGATATGCATGGTGGAGGTGGCGTATATAATGGTATGTATAGCACGCGCACACCCCTCCGATCCATCCGATGGCAATGAAAGTTCGAAGTGACAATAGCTGTTTTTTAGCTGTACTGAACCAGGCAGTTTCTCTCATCATTTTTGTGTGCTGTGTCCCGGGTGCGGCGGCTGCTTCCGGCGAATGGCCTCGTTGTAGACCTGAAGCACGTGGTCGCACTGCCGGGTGATAAGAAATTGTTCCTGCACGCGTTTGGAGCCGGCTTCTCCAAGTCGCTGCGCGACCTCGGGATGTTGCAGCAGATACACGATTTTGTCCGACAGGGCCTGACTATCGCGCGGGGGGACCACATAGCCGGTTTGTCCATCCACGATCATCTCGGCCGTGCCGCCGACGGCCGTGCCAATAACGGGTTTTTTTGAGGCCATCGCTTCTAACACCACCGTGGCTAACGGCTCGAAGCGTGTTGAGGGAACAACGCAAATGTCGGCGGCGGCGTACGCGCTTTTCATGGTCTCGCGGTCTATCCAGCCGGGAAAGATCAATGCGGATGAAATGCCCAGTTCGTGGGCACGGGCGCGTAAGGCGGCGGTATGGGTATTCAGACTGCTTAAAATGAGTAAGCGGGCGTCGGGATGCGCCTTGAGGACGTCGGGCATGGCCTTGACCAGATATTTAATGCCCTTGGAGGAATTGGCGCGGCCGGCAAACACCAGCACTCGTTTTCCCTCCAGGTTATAGTCTTTGCGAAATTGCGCGATCTGGCTCTCGCTCACCTCAAATTCGCGGGGATTGATCCCGTTATAGATGGTTTGCACCCGTTGGATGCCGTTGATTTCTAAGCCTTCTTTGAGCGCGTCGCAGACGCTGATCACGGCGGACGTATAGGTATTTATGTAATGCCGCAGGCAGGCGTTGCGAAACGGAACGTACCGAAATCGCTGGCATCGCAGACATTCCCACATGTTGGCTTTATGCCGCGCTGTGCCGTGCGGGCTGCAGGATTCCCGAAGCCGGGTATAGCAAAAGGTCATGGCGTCGTGCGCGGTCAGCACCACCGGAATTCCAAGCCGGGAGGCGATCTTCAGCACATAATGCGACAGATAGATATGAATCACATGCGCATGAATAATGTCGGGACGGATTTCTTGCACGATGTTTCGAAACGGTCGAAAGGCCGCCGGGTTCCAGATCGTAAACAGCCCGCGAAAGCGCAAGGGATATTTCGTATAAATTTTGTAGACCGGCGTTCCCTCATGCTCGGTCATTCCCTGGTCTGCCTGGTGTTGCACGGTGGTGATAAAGGCGATCTCGTGGCCCCGCCGGCGACATTCCATCGCCAGATTATAGGCGACCACAAAGCCCCCGGCTGTTGAGGCAAAATAATCGTTTAACACTAAAATCTTCATCGCATTATCGCCCCTGCCGTCAAACAAGCTGTTGGAATCGTTTTGCCAGGCGTCCCAGGCTTGCCCCCGAAAGATCGTTCCAGGAAAAGTAGCGTCGGGCCGGGCTTCGGATGCAGCCATCGCAGGGTTTAATGTTGGCATAACTGCCATCGCGGACCAGGCTCCGGAGTTTGCGGGCCGGCTCGCCATGCCAGATGTCCATGAGCGATTGTTCCCGGAAGTCTCCGATTTTTAAGTCGCCATTGACATCCAAACAGCAGTGGTTGACTTCGCCATTCCAGAACACGTTCATTTGGTGCTCCAACATGCTGCACGGCAGCCGCACATAGAAGGGGCTGCGCGTCCCCCAATCCGCATCGGACTGCACATCATCGGGCTTGGCGCCGCTCCACCATTCATATTTTTTCAGGTAGACCTCCACACACTGTTTGCCGTCAAGAATTGGGTTCCATTTTTCCCAGAACAGGTCCATTTCAGCGGCAACGGCCGGAGTTTGAATCACCTGGAGCTTAATATGCGGGGTCTGCTTGTCAGACGCATGGACCGCCTCAATCAGATTGGTGACATTGCGGACCACCGTGTCAAACTTCAAGCCGATCCGGGCATTTTCATAGGTCTCGGCTGTGGCTCCGTCCATATCCACATTAATGGTGTCTAACCCGGAGTCAAGCACGCCCTGGATTTTTTGCTCATCCAGCAACGCGCCATTGGAACTAAAATCAACTTTCCCGATTGTGTCTTTGGTTTTGGCGTAGGCGACCATCGCAAAAATGTCAGGGTGCAGCAACGGTTCTCCCATCAGATGCAGCGTTAAGCGGCGGACGCCATACAGCCCGATTTCATCCACGGCTCTTTCGAACAGCGTAACATCCATCAAACCAAACCCGCGCGTCAAGATATTTCTGGGGCAAAAATAACAGCGGGCATTGCAGTGATTGGTGGGTTCGAGATGAATCCACCGGGGGAATTCCGGCACTTTCACTGTCAGATCATAGTACGATGGGGAGAGAACTTCACAAAATTTTTCGGAAAATGTCTGTTTGAAATTGCTCATAAGCCTGGCAAAACACCCCCCAAACGGGCGAAGAGTTTTTGAGAATAGTGGCGGACTAAATCGCGATCATACTGATCAATATAGGCGTTTTTCAGTAAGGGGAATCCATACAGCAGCGTAAAGAGGACGCCGGCCCCGGCCACAACCCCCAAATTCTGCAAGCGTCCCTGGGGAATGAAGACCAGATCGCGCATCAGCTTATACGCAAAAAAGGTGATTGACGAGGCAATGGCGCACGCGATGACCGGCTGGAGATAAATCTCTTTGATCACCTTCAGGTACGATTTATGGAGTTCTCGATGACAGGCGTTGACAAAATAAACGGTGCCGATAATTTCAGACCCAGCCATCGCCACCGCCGCGCCTGTAATCCCCCGGGTCGGGATCAGAAGTACACTGCCGACAATGATCACCACCAGTTTGACAAACGATGCTCGCATCAAATACTCGGGATGCCCCATGCCCAGAACCACGACTGATGCAATGTCCGAGATTAAATAGTAGGCATAGGCGAAGAGCAGAATTCGCGCCACGAACACGGCACTGTCTACATCAATTTGTTCGCCGATCCAACTTAAAATAATGGCCGGCGTCATGCAAAAGAAAAATCCGGTGAGATATAGCACTAAGATCGTCATATATTTTGAGGCTCGTTCGTACAGACGGTTTAATGCCCCAACATCCTGAAGGGCGTGCAGTTGCGAGGCGGCCGGAATAATCGAAGGCGATATTATCGAAGAAATCGAGCGGATCAACAACACGACCCGGTTGCCAATGTCGTAAACCGTAACCGCCGGCAGCAACAGATAGTGGGCAATAAACAACTTACTGAGATGTAACTGCCCGATTTTCGCCATCCGGCTTAATTGCAGGTGCAGCCCGTACCGAAACATTTTTCGGAACATTGGCGCGTCAAACAACAGGGGATTAAAGCGGATCTGCGGGACTAATCTATAAGAAAGGATGATATTGATCAAGGCCTTGAGGGCGGCGACAATGGCGGTGGTGAAAATTAATCCGCGCAGGCCATAGCCTAATTCCAGAAAGACAAACGTACACAACGCATTGATCGCGAACAGCCCCATCCGAAATTTTTCCACAAGATCGGTTCGCTGAATGCCTAAGATGACGGCTCTGAAAATTGAAAACGCCACCGAAAACGCTCTGATGAGAACGATATAGCGAAATAGCTGGATGACTTCGGTGCGCATTGACTCGTCAATGCGAAATAAACTGAAGAGCCACTCCCCGCCGAAATGAACGAGGGCATAAAACACTCCGCCAAAGACCGCATAGTACACGAACCCGGAGTTGATGACTTTGTTAATAGTGTCGTATTCCTGGCGGGGATAATATTGGGAGATAAATTTGGTATACGACGTTGCCACGCCCAGGTCAGCGCGGGTCAAGTAATTTAAGACGGAGGCCATAATTGTCCAGATCGCGTATCGTTCAACCCCTAATTTATACAGAATGTAGGGCGTCAGGATAAAGCCGATAATTCGAGAAAAAACTAATCCTATGGCGCTGAAGATGGTGTTCGCAATGAGCTGTTGTTTTAATTTCATGGCGACCGGTTTATCCTAACATATTACAGTTTTTGCAGAGCGGGTAGACCCGGATCTTTTGCTTCAATTTTTCACGGGCTGTCTTGAATTTGGGGCTGTTCCAAATATCAACCACTGATTCTGTCTTCGTATCGCCAAAGATCACGGAACCGAAATAATCATCACAACAGAGCACGACTTCTCCTTTGTAATTGATCTCAATCTGAGACAGGGCGCGGCATTTATTGCGCGTTCCTGTCGTCAACGGGGCCTCAACAACGCCTCCACGGTTGCGCAGAGTGTAGGTTGTATCAAATTTTCGATAAGTCACCATCTCTTGCAAGGCGGGGGTTTCGCTGACATACTCCAGGACGTGTCTCAGATTATCGGGCATGGCGTCGGTATGGTGGGTAATGGTAAAAATATCGGCGCCGGCTTCGATGAGCGTTTTGAGCCGATCAATCGTAAGCAATTCACCATTGGTAAAAATCCGAACTTCAGCCAGAGGCACGTTGGCTTTGGTGTATTCGATGAGGGACGGCAGACGTTTGTCTAATAAGGGTTCCCCATACCAATTCGGGTGAATGCGGCCTCTGTAATTCACCGCAGCCAGATCATCAATAATCTTTTTAAACAGCTCCTCATCCATAAAATGCGCCCCCCGATAATGGGTTGAGACCGGGCAATAGGGACAGCGCAGGTTGCAAGCCGTGGTGGTTTCAATTTCTATCACGCTAAAGAGGTCGGGCGCGAAGAGTCGGCGGTAGAATGCATAGCCCGACAACAAGACCGTATACACGCCGGGGACGTGTTCGGTTTTTTTCTTCACAAAATCTTTTATATTCAATAAGGTTTTCTGATATTTGACCCGCCTCGAATCGGTGGGCCGAACTTTTCTTCGCTTGACGCTCATGCTTTGTCCCTCATCCTGCAACATGTTCGATAACCTGAAGAAATTTCTGGCCGACCACGTCCCACGTGTGTGTTCTGGCGTACTCGAATGCCTGGCGTCCCATACGTTCTCGCAGGGCTTGATTGGTGGCTAACAGTTTCATTTTCTGATACAAACAGTCTACATCTTTCTGGGGGCAGAGAAACCCTGTGACGCCATCCACAATCGCGTCTTCATTGCCGCAATCCCGCGAACCAATAGTGGGAATACCGCAGGCGTTCGCTTCCAGGTGCACCAATCCGAACCCTTCAAACGCCGTCTTTGTATTGACAGACGGTAACACGTGCGCAATGGCTCTGGAGTAATAGGCCAACAACTCCTCGTGCGAAATTTTTCCTGTAAACACGATATGCTCAGAACACGCCAGGTCCTGCAACCGTTTTTCATACAATTGCGTTGCCCCGACACAATAGAGTTTGCAGGTTGGCACATCCTGAAGTACTCGTTCAAAGGCTTGCAACAAATACTGGATGCCTTTGCGTTTCTTTAACTCGCCCACAAAAACAAAGGCTAACTCTTTTGGCACATGGGCGAGGGGAAAATATCGTGTCGTGTTCACTCCTAACGTGATGACTTCAATCTCGCCATGATAAAATTCTCGCACTCTCTTCTTCGTATAATGGCTGATGACCACCAGGCGATCTATATGCCGCAACAACAAATTCGTCAATATCTTTTTAGAAGATGCCACGAACGGATAGTAAATATATGTCCCGGCGCCTAATAAAATCACAGGACATCGAAAGCGTAATTTCAAAAGAACCGCCAGGGGTAACGATCTCTCGACATTACAGACAATCACATCTACTCGGTGGATAGGCAATGTCAAAAACAGGTATACATATCGTAGCAGGAGATACACTTTTCCCTTCTGAGGGGGTAAAAGCGGTAAAACTTTGTCAGTGGTGATCTCGTTATCAGCGTCTTGCTCTGTCAACACCACCAGATCAAGTATGTTGGTCAGGCATTGATACAGTTCATACCCCAGCGTGGCCCATCCATTCGAACTGTTTAACTCATTTGTGAGCAGCAAAACGCGCTTCATAGCCTCCCTCATATACTGATAATCCGATACAAAAAAAACATCAGAAGGAGCAGATAGAGGACAGCTAAGATAGAATACGTCACCGGCGCCGAAAAAACCCCGGGTTTTTGCAGCGCAATGCGCTGAAAGCTGCGCTGAAGCAAAGGAAACCGAGGCTTCGAGTATAAGACGCGAAATGCCAGATCGCCGTCTTGCCGTTCTCCATTCACAAACA
>CAZSOP010000168.1:0-8446 GCA_964608385.1 uncultured Cytophagia bacterium | reverse complement strand
CAGCGCTCTTGGCGAGCTTGGCGGTTTTGGGTACGCATTAACCGGATGATCCTATTTTGTTTGATTAATTTTGTTATGATTCGTAATTTCATTCTGATATCGATCATTTTAAATTCATATAACATAAAAAGGAGCACGTATGTCTATTGCATTTAAAAAGATGAAAAAACTGAACGAGGGAAAGACCAAGGTCATTTATGAAAATCCGGAAGACAGCAGCAGCGTTTACATGGTGTTCAAGGATGATATCACCGCCGGAGACGGGGTCAAGCACGACGAGATCAGCGGCAAAGCCCTTGTCGACTGGCAGACCAATCGCGATATTTTCGAATACCTCAACCGCTGTGGCGTCAATACCCATTATCTGGAGACGCCGGCGGAAAAAATTGCCCTGGTGCGCAAGCTCGATCAAAAAATCAACCTGGAAGTGGTCACCAGAAGAGTCGCCACCGGCTCGATCATCAAATATACCGATATCGAGGAAGGCAGGCGCTTTGATCCACCGGCAACGCAGTTTTACTACAAGGACGACCCCCTGCACGATCCGATGCTGGATCAGGATTTTATCGATTATTTAATTACCGCCAAAGGCGCCACGGAATTTAAAATCATGCAGCAGATGAATGTCGAGGTTTTTCGCCTGCTGGAAAAAGCCTTTGCCCAATTCGACATTCAGCTCGTCGATATGAAACTGGAATACGGGGTCATCAATAAAGAGGTGGTTTTAATCGACGAGATCACCGGCGGTTCCTTTCGCCTCTGGCCCTACGCCAGGAACAATCCCAACCTGAGTCAGGGCAATGTATTGAGCGAGCTCAATCCCGGTGGCCGGCTGGATAAAGACATCTATCGCATGGGTGGCGAAACGGACACGGTGCTGACCAAATTCAAAGAAATTGCCGCCCTGACCGCCAAATTTCAGTCGCTGGAAACAAAATAGACCGGCTGGGTAAAAGATAAAAATCGAAAGATGGCATTTAAACTTTTTTTGGCTAAAATGTCAAAACAGCCAAGCCCTCACCACAGAGAAAAAAGAGAGAGAACAGAGAGAAAAATCAAGTTAAAAAGAATACCCTTTTCTATTGTTCCAAACCGGTTGCCGTTTAAAAATCTCATTTTATTGATGGCATTTGCCTTAACAAGTGACTCGTAAACGAACCATTTTGTCTTCTCAAACCACCCGTACCATTTTTTTCTCTCTGTGTTTCTCTGTGGTTATTTTTAGATACGTATAAAAGCTGTTTTGGAAGAGGGATCATTTATCTCTTCCTGGCTTTGCGGTTGATGTATTTTTCAACCAACCCACCGGGATCATTCCGACCCGGTCTGTATTGCGCTTGAAAACCGCTTAAACTAGAACCCGTTCATCACAACCACATCCCGGCGCCGTTCTTCGGGCCTGATTTCGAGATCGACGACCCTGCCGTTTTCCACCCTGCCCTGTATCACCGTCTGAACAGGCGCGTGTAGCTTGAATGTCGCATTCCAGGTTTTCGGCCAGGCCGGACAGAGCAACAGCTTTTTTCCGTCTGTTTGCAGGAGCATGGCCTGCAGACAGATGAGAATATTGTTGCCGTGATCCTGATCCGGTATCCAGTCATAATTGGGCCCCCAAAACGCGGCAAAGCGGCTCTGTTGGTGCTTAAACTCTGCCCGCTCGACCAGCAACTCTTTTGCCAGATCGCTATAGCCCATAAAAGCGGCATTCACATCATAATGTTGCCAGCCCCGCGCCACCCGCACCCGGGCGCTCTCAAAGCTGTTGCGCATGCGCTCAAAATCCGCTTTGCCGATGCCGTAAAAACGATAGGGAAAGATGGCATAAAACTCGGGATTCTCGTGGTTTCTGGGCTCGCCTTCGATTCGGGCCGCCGGCAACACCACCGGCTTGCCGTTCTGTTCACCCAGCGGCATCTGCGGCAATATCGCTTGCATTTCCCTGAAAAATAAACGTTGCGCATCCGTAAATATGGAATCGGGCAGTTGCAAAATACCGTCAACATTCCAATGCAATCCCGCCACGGCGGGCACCGGATTGACCGCCTCCCAATAGGTCTCCAATGCCTGTGAGGGATAGATATAAATTTTTCCGTTTTCATCGCGGCCGTAATGCTGTTGATAAAACCGCATCACCTGACAGGCGAACGGCAACAGCGTTTGTTGAGCAAAACAAGTATCCTGGGTATAGCGATAATAGTCGAGCATCATCGCTGCAACCTCTAGTGCCCCCTGAAAATAATAGCGAATATACTGATTTTGAGTGTGGCGAAAGGGATTGACAGAGGTGTTCCAGCCGAAATTGCATATATTATAAGAGCCCCAAATCGTCATGGTTTCCGGGAAAAAGGCGCCGTCATGACCATAGAGCCGCTTTGTGGCGGCTTTGGCATAGGGCAACGCCTGCATGTAAAAGCGAAAAAAGGGCTGCATCAGCTCAAAATCACCATTTTTCAACATCGGCCAATAGATCAGCCGGGTGTTTTGCAGCCAGTACCCACCGCCCCAGCGGCGGTAGTCGGCATCAAAGGTTTCTCCGGGTTCATTGGCATCAACGGTAAAGAGAGAGCCGTTGAATTTTTGCGGATAGGCACCGCGGCCGGCGCAGGCGCTGATAAAGCGCTGCAGGGCATAGGCGCGGGACACTGTTTCGGCCGAGGAATCCCCGTCAATGTGTATCCGGCTCTTTTGCCAAAATTGCTTCCACCACTGCTGATGCCGTTCCAGCAAAAGCGCCCGATTTTTAGTGCTGACCGTGTCGGCTATGCAGTGCACGCTCTGTTTCCATTGATCAACACTTTTGCTCTGAGCCGTATGCAGGTAAACCGCCAGATGCTGAGTTTTAGCGGCTGCTGTTTTCAGAACAGAATCGCTCAACGCCACCGCATCGTCGCCGCACACCAGACCGCCAAAGGTGCGTTTGAGCAGCGGATCATGGCCCTGATCCGCCCACTGCTCCATCCCCTGTTTTTCCAGGGTCATGCGCCATATCGATTCGGGGTTGCGATGCATCCAGGCGATACGGTTTTTTTCGGCAGGTAAAAGGGAATCCGGATAAATCCGTACCGGGTCGGGCGATCCGATCAATCCATAGGCAACATGCATTTCATCCCGGTTATAGGTCCTCGCTTTACGGCGCCAGACCTCGATTTTCGCCTCTATGGTAAAAGGATATTGAGCCTCGGCATCGATAAAAACCACCGGATGGTGTGCATCCACGCGCACGTTCAGGTTCATTTCATCGCCTTTGTCGCCGGCTGTTATCGATATCATCCCCCTTTCCAGATCAAGGCGCTGCTGAAACGGACTACCGGCATGAAAAGGATTGGGCGATAGCAAAAGCCGGATGCGGCCGACTTTTAACAAGCTGCTGTTGCTGTTATAGGCATCCGACTTTGCCATATAAAAGACGACATCGCCGCTTGAATCGGCCCAGACATTGACACCCACATCGCCGTTTCCCAGCGGCATCGAGCCGGAGGCATCCGAACCGGGATGATTCCAAACCACATCGTACCGGCCGGCGTCATGTCGGGATTTCATGCAGGCCAAAGTGATTAGCAGCAACAGGCACAAGAGCAGAATCGTTTTTTTCATCGCTTTCCTCTAATAAAGGTACGGATCACATTTTCGTCAAAAAAATCAGTAAAATCCGATAATTGTTCCAAAGCCAAAAGTTCGATTTGCGGAACACCTGCAAATGTTGTCACAGTTCCGCGGATATAGAGATACCCCCGGCCCTTGCCGCTATATCGCCTTTCAACCAGATGCAGTATGGAACGGCCGGCGGCCCGGTGAATATCCGGAATCCACAGATTAAACTTGTGAAAACGCGACCCGGCATAGATCAGAGCACCATCGCCGGGATATTGATTGACGCCGGCCTGAAGATCACACAGAACGGATACAGCCTGACCGCTATCGAGACCATTGAGGATTTTATCATAATCAAGACGGATAGAGAGCACCCCGTTTTTGATGCCCTTTCGGCGATAGGTTTCAATCACTTGTGATCGCATCACCCACCACGGTATGAGCCGTTCGTAATTCCGCCGTTCACCGCCCGCGTTGGTTTTCTTATTCCAGATGCCCAGCTGACTCGCCTGAGCATGGGCTTCTGCTATGGACATCATTCGGTGATATAATCTGGATTGCCCGTATTTGACGAAATAGGGGCTCCATCCCATTTCAATGAGCTTGAGATTGAAATTTTCTTCGCCCTTGTGAACATAACAGAGCAAACGGCCGTGATTGCCGCGATGCTTTTTCAGACACACATCCAGCGCGTCCTGCGTATCGAACTCGATATCGATACAAACCGGCGAGCCATTTGAATCGCGAAAATAATCAATGGCAAACTGTTTTGCCAGCTCTCCGGCACGCGTCACCGGTTTGTCGCTGCCGGCATGGCTCTCTTCCGTATCGACACAAATCAATCTCAGTGACTCTTCCCGGCCATTCAGATTCACAACAAGGGTATCCCCATCGATGACCCGTAAAACCTCTACATGACGAATTCGTGTACTCATCATTTATTCCCGATTATTTTAAGATATTCAAAATACGATCCCTGGCCTTTTCATTCAAGTGGTTTTTGATTGGGTGCGTAAATAACTTTTAATTTGCATTTTAGCGCAGTATTTATCATATTTTACATGAACAATAAATACCAAAAGGGAGAGTTTAAAATGAAGAAGATATTGTGGATTATGATCGCATCGAGCCTGCTTTTTCTTGCCTGCCGCTCGGGTGAAAAGGCACCGACACCGACAAACTTTACAGATGATGTAAAATTTTTACAGCAACACACCGACGTCCTGGTTCTGCAAGCCCCGAACCAAAAGGCCATGATCGCCGTTTGTCCGGCCTATCAGGGCCGGGTGATGACCAGCACCACCGGCGGCGACAACGGCCCCAGTTTTGGCTGGATCAATTATGACCTGATCGAATCCGGTGAAAACAATCCGCATATCAACGCTTTCGGCGGCGAGGACCGCTTTTGGCTCGGCCCCGAGGGCGGGCAGTATTCCATATTTTTCAAAGCCGGCGATCCCTTTGACCTGGAACACTGGTTTACCCCGCCTCCGATCAATGAAGAACCCTTTACCGTTACCGAACAAAGCCAACACCACATCCAATTTGAAAAGGAAATGCATCTGGTCAACTATTCGAAAGCGGTTTTCGAGCTCAAGACAGAGCGTAAAGTCTCCGTCCTGAACAAAAGTCAAAGCGCTGAACATCTCGGCATCACACCGCAAGAGGTCGAACAGGTGGCGTTTCAATCGGAAAACAGCATAACCAACATCGGCAACAACTCGTGGTTACCGGAAAGCGGACTTTTATCGATCTGGATTCTGGGTATGTTTAATCCCTCCCCCGCCACCACCGTCGTCATTCCCTTTAAAGAGGGGCCGGAAGCCGAACGGGGACCGGTCGTGAACGATGAATACTTTGGCAAAGTACCGCAAGAGCGGCTGAAGATTAAAGACGGGGTCATCTTTTTCAAAGGCGACGGCCAATACAGAAGCAAAATCGGTCTCTCTTTTCTCCGCGCCAGGCCGGTGATGGGAAGTTATGATGCGTTGAACAATATTTTAACCATCGTACAATACACGCTTGCCGACGATGCGGTTCACTATGTAAACTCGATGTGGGAGCTGCAGGATCACCCGTACAAGGGAGATGTCGTCAACAGCTATAACGATGGTCCCCCTGAACCCGGCGTAGAACCTCTGGGTCCGTTTTACGAGCTGGAGAGCTCCAGCCCGGCGGCGCAGCTCGATCCGGGAGAGTCGCTTCAGCACACCCACCGTACCTTTCACTTTGTCGGTGAGGAAAAACATCTGGACAACATTGCTCAATCGCTCCTCGGCGTTGGACTGGAGGAAATCAAAAACGCATTCGCAAAGGAAAAATGAAACCCAACTCGATACTCGTCATGTCCGGAATTTGCAAAACATTTCCCGGCGTCAAGGCTCTGGACGATGTGCAAATGGACGTCAAAGCCGGGGAGATTCATGCTTTGCTGGGCGAAAACGGCGCCGGCAAATCGACGCTGATGAAAATTCTCAGCGGCGTCTATAAACCGGATAGTGGTTCAATACAACTGGAAAATAAAACGGTGGATTTCGAGTCCACCAAAGAAGCGGAAAAGGCGGGCATAGGCATTATTTACCAGGAGCTCAACCTCATTCCGCACATGACGGTGGCAGAAAACATTTTCCTGGGCCGCGAGCCCAGGAGCCGCTGGTTCACCATCGATCGCAGGAAAATGCGGGCACGCGCAACCGATGAATTAAAAAGGCTCGATACGCCGATCAACCCCAAAGCCCTGGTCGATGATTTGAGAATCGGCGAACAGCAACTGGTCGAAATCGCCAAAGCGCTTTCGCTTCAGGCCCGTATCGTTATCATGGACGAACCCACTTCCGCTCTGAGCGACGCCGAGGTGGAAAAACTGTTCAGCATCATAAGGAATCTCAAGCGAAAAGGCGTCGCCGTTATCTATATCTCGCACAAGCTGGAAGAGATTTTTGCCGTCGCCGACCGGGTCACCGTCTTGCGAGACGGAAAATACATCGGCACAAAGAAGGTCAAAGAGACGACCTCTGCCGACCTGATCAACATGATGGTGGGAAGAGACCTGGAAGATCTTTTTCCAAAGCAGATCGTTCCCATCGGCAGAGAAATACTGCGGCTGGAAAATCTAACCATACGCGATCCGGAGCACACCGACCGTTATATTCTCAAAGAGATATCTTTTTCCCTGCATCGCGGCGAAATTCTGGGCATAGCCGGACTCATGGGCGCCGGCCGCACTGAACTGATGATGTCCCTGTTTGGTGTGCCGCCGGGTGAAAAGACCGCCGGCGCGCTCTATATCGACGGCGAAAAAAAGGACATCACATCGCCGACCCGGGCAATAGAGCACGGCCTGGCGCTGGTTACGGAAGACCGCAAGAGCCAGGGGTTGTTTCTCCAGTTGCCGGTCTATACCAACATATCCATCGCCAGTCTCAAAAGAGTGATCAAATACAAAATGTTACGCCGCCGGCTTGAAAACAGACTGGTGCGGGAATACGTCGAAAAACTGCGCATCAAAATTCCCGAAATCGCCACCCTGGTCGAGACGCTCAGCGGCGGCAACCAGCAAAAGGTCATTCTGGCCAAATGGCTGCTGACCCATCCGGCTGTTCTCTTGCTCGACGACCCCACCCGCGGCATCGATGTCGGCGCCAAAGCCGAAATCTATCAATTGATGAACGAATTCATCCGCCAGGGCATGGGCATAATTATGGTCTCGTCGGAGCTGCCGGAAATCCTGGCCATGAGCGACCGCGTCATCGTCCTGAGCCAGGGTCGCCTCACCGGCGAGTTTAGCCGCAAAGAGGCCACAGAAGAAAAAATCATGACCGCCGCCACCCACAGCGACAAACAGCAGACGGCAGCGGCATCGTAAAGCGCCCTTGCAAGAAAGAAAGGCGGTAAGAACGGGCGGAATAAACGCAAAAAGAGACAAAAATCAGAATAAATCAACCCGAATAAAAGCGCGCCGACGAAACGCTTTTACGCGGAAACGAAACTGAAAAATAAACTTTTTTACCCGAATCATTCGGCAAACGCTCTTTTTTGCCGTATATTCATATAAATAAACAGAAATGCATAGGGATAACCGGGGATGGGGAATCACGGGACGGGGCGAGTTGCTGCTTACCATATAAAAAAATCAATTTTTGAGTTTTGTATAGATACAATTTTATATCAACATAGCGCTGAACAGATAAAACCGTTTTCATAATACCCGTTATGGTTGTTAACCGGCCGGCAGGGATTTGCAGAATAGGACAACCGGCGTGTTTTCAGCACATTATGAACGGTAGCCTTTTGCCGGTTATTGTTCTTGTCTGACAGATACCGGTTATCATGCGGGGTAAAAAGCGGTTTAAAAAACCGGAAAACAGTGAATTGGGTTTGGTTTTTTGGGTGGGGAAGGGTGGTCGCCGTTTAATAATATGTTATACCAATAATTAAAAACAAGGAGAAATATGCAAGTAGAACCCATCATTTTAGCAAGATTTAGGCAGTTCAAAGAAAAATATGAACTCCAGAATTTGGATGATTCTATCGCGTTTGAACGATTTGTCAACTATTCCATTTTAAGCGTTCATCAACCCGGGGCTTTTGCGGCCGACTCTGAATTATTAGATCTTGTATGTGTTGGGGGCGGTCAAGATATGGGTATTGATGGATTAGCAATCAAAATAAATGGTTCTCTGGTTAAAACGAAGGAAGAAATTCAAGATATAGTCAAAACTCAACGCAGAGCTAATGTCGAGTTTATTTTTATACAATCAAAATTTAAGCGTAAATTCAACAAAGGAGAACTTAACAATTTTATAGATGGTGCCCGGGATTTTCTCTCCAATGAGCACAATTTTCCAATGAGTTC
>CAZSOP010000167.1:0-8455 GCA_964608385.1 uncultured Cytophagia bacterium | reverse complement strand
GACGATGGGTATATTCATCTTTTTTAGCGCGTCCAGGTGCCATTCTGCTTCGTGAATTTGATCTGCGCGGGAAACAATTGTATGATTATACATCCATTTGCGTATTCGAAAATCATAACCAACCCGGTGCCGGGCATTGCTGAAAAAAGTGATCAGCGCGCTTCTGGGATTACCAAACAAATCAAAAACGAGATCATAATTTTGTTTGCGCATATCGTTTAAAAAGGTCAAACTCTTGAAACAATTTACATCATTGTCAAGAAACGAATATTTCTTATCAAAAGCGATAACTTTATTCAGCAGGGGATGGGCTTGCACGACTCCGGCGCAAAATTTCTCCGTTAAAAAATCTATAGTTGCATCAGGATAAGCGGCTCTGAGGTTTTTTAAAACGATCGTGGACAGAACCACATCTCCGATCGCCCGCAATTTAATAATCAATATTTTTTTAATAATATCGGGCTCCTGTTGTAAAAAATGCCCAGCTGAAAATCAGCTGAGCATCTACTTTCAATTATGAAAAAAACAAACTTTGTTTAATAATTCTACCGTAGCATTTGTCGAATCCAGGGATCGAAATAAATCGGGATGAATCCAACGAGCATCAGAAATATCACTTTTGGCGGTTAATTTACCTGTAGAATAGTGCGCCAGGTATTCCAGAATAACATAGTGATATTTTACTCGATTATCATGATCGGTTTCGATGTATTCAAATGTATCAATGAATTTTTCTATCGTTATCTGAATGTTGCACTCTTCTTCAATTTCTCGGTGTATAGCTTGTCGAAGTGTTTCCCCAAGCTCGATCAATCCTCCGGGTACCGTCCATCTGCCTTTATTGGGTTGCTGATTTCGTTTGACCAGGAGCACATGGTTATCCCTTTTGACCACGACTCCCACACCCACACGAGGATAGATAGAGTATTCCCGACCTATATCAGCAGACGCTTTCAAGCGACTAACAGAAGGTTATTCCCACTCGTTATCGCCTTCCCATTCAGGAGAACCCTCCAACCAGTCTTCCTCGGATTCCCAATCTTCTTGTTCTTCATCATAATCCCAATCATCTTCATCGTCCTCTTCCCATTCCTCTTCATCCCATTCTTCATCGACATCATTATCATCTTCTTCTTCTTCATCAGTTTCTTCTTCCCAATCTTCTTCCTCCTCTTCGATAAGATCGTCAAAATCATCATCCGGCTCGGATTCTTCAAAAACTTCTTCACCTTCATCGCTATCGTCATCCGATTGCATATAAAGACGATCCATTTTTTCATTTTCAAAAATGTTACTTTCCATAATATCAAATCCCTCATAAAATGGTTCAATTTTGCGTAATGCGGCGTAAAAATAAAAATCACTCCCGATAAAATCAAGAATTTTCTACCCAAACCAACTCTTTTTGTTTAAGATAGAAATTCCAAATTAAAGGTCAAGATTAATATGAAATTATTTAAAAAAAAACAAGATTTTTTTTAACAGACGTTTGCATTCGTTATACACCGCGTCCATAGAAAAATGAGCGCAATTTCGGCCGGCGCTGCGGATAGCGATAAACGTCTAACCCCAGGATGAATAGCGACAATTTTTTATTGATATCTATTCTCGATTTATTCAGACTTTTTCTATAGCTTCTTGAAAAGATGAAAGGCATATGCAAAGCTCCAATTCCTGAAATCTTCATGGAATGTCAAGACTGCATTGTCATAACGGGTCCAAAATTTCAATGTCGCCTAATACCTCGCTGATTTTTAAACTGTTGCAGGAACAGTGATTCAAGTTGATCAATCATGGTATCGATATGAAAAGTATGACAAACCCTTTGGCAGCCGTTCTTGCCCATTTCAGCAGCCAGGCGGGGATTGTGTATAAGCTGGTGAAGCGCTGCAAAGAGAGAGACGCTGTCTTTGACCGGAACAACTCGGCCGGTTTTTTGATCGATCACGATTTCAGGCATTGAACTTACGGCAGTGGTGACGCAGGGTTTGCCTGCTGCCATGGCTTCTATCAAGACAATTCCAAATCCCTCCCACCAGGAAGGCAGAACCAACATATCTATTGACTGCATGACGTCCGGAATATCCTCCTGAAATCCGGGCAAATGGATATTATGCCCAAGTCCGTTTTCAACGGCATACTCGCTGATAAAATCCTGCATAGGACCGCTGCCGATGAGAGCGAGATGAATATCTTTTCGGGCCTTGCAAAGCATGCGAAAAGCATGCAAAAGTGTGACAATACCTTTGCGCTCGTCCAGTTGACCGACAAACCCGATTAAGACATCGGTTGTTTTTAGCTTGAGTTGCTTACGAAATTCATACCTTGGCGGTGACAAGAAAGGCTCGGGATCAATACCGTTATAGACAACCTGTACAGAGTTTGCATCCAGCCAGGGTGCATTTTTAAGCAACGCACCTTTGGTTGAATTGGAATTGGCAATAACGGCACAGGCCAGCTTTGTATAACTCAGACGATATTGTATTTTATTTTTCAGGGGATAATCTATTCCACGCCGCGGAATGACCATGGTGTAATTGGTCAGCCAGGCAGCAATACCCGCGATGCGAAGTTCTTTATCCATATTGGTCAAGACGATATCTATTTTTTCGCGAACGAGTAAACGATAGAATAAAAAGATAGTAAAGGGATCAAAGTCACCCCTGAAAGGCATAGTGAGTGTTCTGAGTCCTTTTTTATTTGCCCGCCGATATAATTCTGTGCCGGGCCGGCAGCAGAGTTGAACGGAGTGACCCCGATCACTCAGATACTGCAGAGTGCGAAGCATCCAGACCTCGCCTCCCCCATACATTTGTATGCTGTTTACAAATAAAATTTTCATATTGAAGCGATACCCGCAAGTTGATGTATGGATTTAACGGTATTAGCGGCATCATGAAACGTTTTAACCCACTCACGTCCCCTCTGCCCCAGTTGACGGCGCATTTCCGGTGCAGCAATAAGATCGGTCAATTTTTTTTCGATGTTTTTCTCAGCTATAACCACAAAAGGGTGATGTGGATATTTTTCAGCAAAACCGGGTGCCAGACAAGAACAGGTAACGATTCCCATAGCCAAAGATTCCAAAGAATTGATTCCATATCCCAGGCTACCGATTTGGTCGACAAAAATATCGCAGCCGAGTTTTGCCGCCAGGGCTTGTTCATGTGACATGTTTTCAATGAGAACCATTTCCACGGGTAAATTCTTTTGTAATTTTTTTAAGACAGGCACAATGGTATGACTGCCCTTCGCATCCCAATTTGTCGGTGCATGGCCAATCCTGATCAGCTCCGAATTTGGAATATGACGGGAAAAACGCTCAGCATGAAATGGAAAAAAAACATGATGTATGTTTGGATGCAGCTGCAGATGATCAAATTCAACCGTTACGTTAACCTGACTGATCTTATCGATTCGGGGAATAATCCCTCTGGTACGAAGGTCACTGCCAGTGTAGCAACAGATAATTTTTTTTCCCAGTTGATGCATTCGCATCATGAAATGACTGTTACGCGACAGTCCCAAGCCGCCATCCAGTTGATAGACATCAAAATTCTCCAGATCAAAATTTTCGATAGCTTTCCTGATGCGATGAGACCACAACCAATCGCGCAGGGCAACAAGCCATTTCTCCCCTCGTGTGTGAGGATGCCATTGAATGGGAATTTTCTGAGGCTGAGGAGGTTGATTTGCGAGTCTTATTCTCTGGGGCGATGAAAACCATTGTTTGATCTGAACAGTCCCCCGGTAATCGATAAACGGCAGATGCAGACAAATGTCTTCAAAATAGCCGCGATTATTGGCAAAAAGGGTTAACAACCGGCTGTCATATCCCATCTCTCGTTCCTGTAACACCAGCGTCCCGGGGACATTGGAGATGTTGGATGGCGCAATATGTAAAATTCTCGGTAGAGTTGATTTCATCAATCCGGAACAACCTTTTTTAAGCCTACTCTCCGGCTCTGCTTCAGCAGAGCCGGACACTGATTCCGTTTATCTAGTGGGATTGAGATTCTGCTTTTATTAAATAAATCTAACCGGTTTTGGTCTGCTATACAATTGTAGAATCTGACAACCGTTATTCGGTATTAAAAATGAATGCGTAAACTATTGCGAAAAATTCCCTGCGCGCCGAAACTCTCCTTGAATTTGGCCAATCCCCAGTTAGGATCTTGGTTAACGGTAAAAATGCCAAAGTCCAAAAAATTTACTTTCTTTTCAATCCCCCAAAGAATGATATCGTGAAATAACAAATTTACACCGCGATACTTTTGCAGATCATCATCATGACTGATATAAAATGCGAGGACCACATGTGGATTGCACAAAAAAAGCACCACACCTGCAACCATCGTTTGATTATGAAAGGCTGCATAGAGTTGTATGCGCTCAGGATACATTTTTTTCAATAAAAGCAATTCATCGAGCGTATGGGTAGGATGAACATTATGGCGCAGCTGTAAATTTTTCTTTAGAATTTTATAAAATGTTTGATAATCCTCCGATTTTCTGACGACAACATTTAACTTTTGTGCCCTGCGAACGGCTCTTCTGGAACTTTCACTAAAAGTCGATAAGATTTGATCTGCTGTAAAATCCAGCGGAATAACGCTGGAAATTTCCCGTTTGCGATATTGAAATCCCAGCTGAATCATGGCAAATTCGATATAATCGGAAGGCCGGTAAAGATAACACTGAGGCGGCAGGGTTACATCAATACCGTCAAAATTTTGTCTTTTTGCATATTCCAGTGTGGCTTTTACAATTCTAAACGCATCACTGACTCCAACCGTGTGTTTGTGCACGAATCCACCATAGGAAGCGCCTCTGTGAGAGAATAATATCCGTTTGTCTTTTTCCTCAATAACAACTGCAGGCAAAAGAGCAATCCACTTGGTTTTTTTTAGCACGATGAAAGAATGTTCTTCGAATCGGTTCGGCGGATGGTATCCGAGAAATTTTCGCGTATGAAAAATAGTGCCGTTATTGGCTTGCCGGACGAATCGATCCCATTTTTCGCTATGCTGCGACTGGAAGAGTTCTATGCTATATTCAGACAACAAAATCTCCTTATTGATTACCCATCAATTTTACCAGAATAGCCTTTTGAATATGCAAACGATTTTCTGCCTGATCGAAAACAACCGAGTGTTTACCATCCATAATCTCATCGGTAATTTCGTCTCCGCGATGAGCAGGCAGGCAGTGCATAACGATACAATCCGATTTGGCACTGGATATCAATTCCCCGGAAACCGCAAACGGACGAAAAAGGGTTTTGCGTTTTTCGCTTTCTCCCTCCTGGCCCATACTGGCCCAAACATCCGTATAGACGACATCTGCTGATTGCACCGCTTGAACAGGATCCCGAATGATTTCAATATCACTCATACCTTTTGATTTTGCGGACTTGAGGATGTGCTCATCGGGATCAAATCCCTGCGGTATACCCAGCTGGAGTTTGACCGGCAAAACACTGGCCAAATTGATCCAGGAATTGGCGACATTATTGCCGTCGCCCACATAGGAAACAGTTAGTTCCGAATAGCGACCTTTGTGCTCCAGTATGGTGAGCATATCTCCGAGAATTTGACAGGGATGCAAAAGGTCGGATAAACCATTGATCACCGGTATTTCGGCATATTTGGCCAGGTCGGTAACGATATTATGGCCGAAAACCCTTGCCATGATGCCGTCGCAGTATCGCGCCAAGACGCGGGCAACATCTGCAGTAGATTCGCGTTTGCCAAGACCAATTTCTGCCGGTCCTAGATATAATCCATGGCCGCCGAGCTGGTACATACCCACTTCAAAGGAGACGCGAGTCCGGTTTGAGGGTTTTTGAAAGATCATCGCCAACGTCTGACCCTTGAGCAGATGATGCTCTTCACGCTTTTTCACTTTGGCTTTTAGTTCTTGTGCCAAATCAAAAAGATTGATGATTTCATCCCGATCAAAATCAGGAATTGCTACAAAATCTCGTTTCACCCTTAACCTCCTGAATGATTTATAATATGTATTTGCCAAGATCCTGATCTTCGATGATGGATTCCAGTCTTTTTTGTACCAGCTTTTTATCGATCTTGATCTCTTTTTTATCCAAATCGGGCAGGTTATAAAGCTCCTCTTCGAGCAATATACTCAATATCGTTTCTAGTCTGCGCGCGCCGATATCTTCAGCTGTCCGATTGACTTCCAAAGCCATGATGGCAATTTCGCGGATTGCCCCTTTGGTAAAGTTCAGTTGAATCTCTTCTGTAGCAATCAGAGCTTTGTATTGTTTGATCAAACTATTCTGAGGCTCAATTAAAATTCGTTCGAAATCAGATTCTGTCAGGCTATCCATTTCCACCCGTATCGGAAAGCGTCCCTGCAGTTCCGGAATGAGATCCGAAGGCTTGGAATAATGAAAAGCACCAGCGGCAATGAAAAGAATATGATCCGTTCGCACCATACCATATTTGGTTTGAACCGCAGTCCCTTCAACGATGGGTAATATATCGCGTTGGACACCATGCCGGGAAACATCAGGGCCGCTTCCCTGTTCACTTCCGGTTATCTTGTCGATTTCATCGAGAAAAACAATTCCGGTTTCTTCAGATCGTTCAACAGCATCCCTAACAACATCATCAAAATCAATCAACTTTTCAGTTTCTTCCTGGGTCAGATATAGCCAGGCCTCGGACAGGGTCATTCTTCTTTTTTTGGTTTTCTTGGGCATCATCGGAGCAAACATCTCATGAATATTGATTCCCATTTCCTCGATACCAGTAGGTGAAAAAATTTGCATTAAGGAGGCTAAATCTTCCGGAATCTCCAGTTCAAGCATACGCGAGTCCAATCTGCCTTCATCGAGCTGTCTTGCCAATTTTTCCCGACTTTTAGAATTATCCTTTTTGGAAGATTCACTATCTTTACTCTCTTCTGAAGGTGGTAATAACAAATCGACGAGGCGCTCCCTGGCCAGATCATAAGCTTTATCCTCGACCTGTTCGATCCGTTCATTTCTGACCATATTGACGCTGATATCTACCAAATCGCGTAGAATGGACTCTACATCCCTTCCCACATATCCGACTTGGGTAAATTTTGTCGCTTCCACTTTGATAAAGGGGGATTGGGTTAATTTTGCCAGGCGTCTGGCGAGTTCGGTTTTACCGACACCGGTAGGACCGATAAGAATGATATTGTTTGGCATTATTTCTTCGCGCAAGTCGTCGGAAACGAGTTGCCGGCGCATTCTGTTGCACATGGCAATGGCAACTGCGCGTTTGGCGTCGTCTTGCCCGATTATATATCTATCCAGTTCCTTAACGATTTTCCGTGGTTTTATATGCGTATCCATAATGTTTCCGTAAAAATGGTTACCAATCAGACATGATTAACGGGCAGGTTTAATTTAAAGATTCGATAGAAAAATATGAATTTGTATAAATGCAAAGCGAGGACGCAATGCTCATTGCCTCTTTGACGATCTGTACGGCATCCAGACTGGAATGTTTTTTCAAAGCCCGGGCTGCTGCGAGCGCATAAGGGCCTCCGGAACCGATGGCAATGATTTGATCGTCAGGCTCAATGAGATCCCCTGTTCCTGAGATTAAATAGATATGATTTTTATTGAGAACAGCGAGATGAGCCTCCAGGCGTCTTAAGTATCGATCCATTCGCCAATCCTTTGCCATATCTACAGCAGCACGACTGAGATTGCCGTTGAATTTTTCCAGTTTCTCCTCAAACCGCTCAAATAAACTGAACGCATCCGCTGCTGATCCCGCAAATCCGGCCAAAACAGTATCATTATACAATTTTCTGATCTTGTTGGCCCTGGTTTTCAAGACCGTATCACCAAAGGTAACCTGACCATCACTGGCAATAACGACGCGATCTTTATGAATGAGCCCCAGAACGGTTGTTGAGCGGGTATTGGCTGAATACAATCAAATCCTCCTTCGTAGCCGAGCAACGGGTATATCCATCTGCTCTCGGTATTTGGCAACCGTACGCCGGGCGATAGTAAACCCTTTTTCCTTGAGCAAGTTGACGATCTTTTGATCGTTCAAAGGTTTGGCCGCTGATTCTTCTGAAATAATTTCCCTGATCAGCGATTTTATCTTTTTGTTGGAGACATCTTCACCCTCATCGGTTCTGATCTTTTCGCTGAAAAAGAATTTGAGCTCCTTTATACCCCATTCCGTCTGAACATATTTGCCATTGGTTACCCGGCTGATCGTGGATATATCCATATGAATTTCATCCGCAACGTCTTTAAGGATCATAGGCCTCAAGGCATCCGGTCCATATTCAAAAAAATCTTTTTGTTTTTCAATAATCGTAGACATGACCCGAAAAATAGTGTCGCGACGTTGATGAATAGAATTGATCAGCCATCTTGCTGATTCAAGACGTTTTTTAATATAATCGCGGGTTTCTTTTGAAGTCTTTTTCTTGTTCA
>CAZSOP010000166.1:0-8474 GCA_964608385.1 uncultured Cytophagia bacterium | reverse complement strand
CATACAGCGTTTGCCGCAGTCCGAGATCGGGATGTTGATCGAGTTCTATATCCCATTCGGATAATTTGACATGAATATCAACCCAGTCCGGCCAGTCCATGGGCCCCATGATGCGACTCATGATCCGGGAAAATTCTGTGGTATAATCGCGTGACAGGCGTTGTCCGGTGATCGACTTGCGCTCTATGATTTTTTTGCAAACCAGTAAAATCTGGCTCGGATTTACCGGTTTGGTTAAATAATCATCGATTTTACCGCCGATGGCTTGGTCCATGATCTGTTCTTCTTCACTTTTGGTGATCATGATAACCGCAAGTCCGGGATTGATCGCTTTGAGCTCGCTGAGAGCGTGGAGTCCGTCCATCCCCGGCATCATTTCGTCGAGCAAAACCAGTTGATAATCATTATTTCTGGCCAGGGCAATCGCATCTTCTGCGTTGGTGACCGGCGTTACCAGATAACCCTTTTCCTCTAAAAACATAATATGAGGTTTCAAGAGTTCAATTTCATCATCCACCCATAATATTTTGCCTTTATTTTCAGCCATAACACCTCCGAATAAAATAAAGACAAAGTTAGTAATTTTTTTTCAACCTGTCAATCCTTTTTGATTTTTCGTTTGCAATGCTTAAAATTAGAATAACCTTTGGGATAGAGCGGGAACATACAAGATCAATCAAGCGTAAACAAGATGAATTTAAAATATTTACTTGATATTTAAAAAAAAAATTGTTACTTGGAAGATTAAAAACCCCTTATATAAAGATAGAGAACGATGCCGGAAGAACACATTTTACATGAATTGAAGCATAATGGTATAGTCATAATCGATCCTCCGGAATACAAGGGATTGACCATTAGCATACGCGGTCGTAAGCACAAGCTGACGCCCAAACAGGAAGAGATGGCTTTTGCGTGGTGTAAAAAGATCGGAACCGAATATGTTGAAGACCCGGTTTTTCAACGCAATTTTTTGCGCGATTTTAGCACTGAATTGGATATTCACCCGCCACTGAAAATTGATGACATTGATTTTTCGCAAGTACTCGCATTGGTTGAAGCCGAACGGGAATATAAAGCCAATTTGAGTAAGGAAGAGCGCAAGGCACAAGCTGCGGAACGCAAAGCTAAACGGGAAGAGCTGAAAGAAAAATACGGTTACGCCGTGGTGGACGGCGAACAAATAGAGCTCGCCAACTATATGAATGAACCGAGCAGTATTTTTATGGGCCGGGGCAAGCATCCGCTGCGCGGGCGGTGGAAAGAAGCTGCCGGACAAAAGGATGTGGTTTTGAATCTAAGTCCCGATGCCCCGCCGGTCTCGGGAAAATGGAAGGAGATTGTCTGGCAGCCGGATTCGATGTGGGTGGCTCGCTGGACCGACCGTCTGACCGGCAAGAATAAATACATCTGGCTCCATGATACCGCACCGATCAAGCAGGCCCGGGAAGCACAAAAGTTCGACAAAGCCATAGAGCTTTCCGGAGAAACGGATCGCGTCCGTAACGCTATCTTAAAAAACCTTCGTTCCGATAATTCCCGACGGCGAAAAATTGCCACCGCCAGTTATCTTATCGACAGGCTGTGTCTTCGCGTTGGCGATGAAAAAGACCCCGAAGAAGCGGATACCGTCGGTGCCACCACTTTGCGTCCCGAGCATGTGAAATTTCATGATCACAACATGACCGAATTTCGTTTTCTGGGCAAAGACTCTGTGCTCTGGCATAAAAAAATCAAACTACCCGATATTGTCATACAGAACTTGCGCGAACTCTCTGCAAGTGCACGGCCATCAAGAAACGGTAACCGCAAGACAGCCGCGGGCAACAAGCCGCAGCTCTTTCCGGATATCAGCAGCCGTAATGTTAATGCCTTCCTGAGCGAGCTCATGCCGGGACTCACCGCCAAGGTGTTTCGTACGCATCATGCCACACGTGTTGTGAAACAGGAACTCGACGATTCCGACGTCATGGCCGATGATCCACAATACAAAAAATGGGAAGCCGCTGTCTATGCCAACCGTGAGGCTGCCATTTTATGTAATCATACCAAAAAAGCGCCTCCCACCTGGAAAAAACGCAAAGAGCGCTATAAAGAACGGGAAAAGCGGGCACGGGAACGCATAAAGAAAATCCGGAACCAACTCTCTGATTATCGTAAAGCAGTGCCGGAAATTAAAAAACAAAAACAGGAACGGGTCGCCAAGGCAAAAAACAGGGAAAGCAAGCGCAAAACGAGGGAACGATACAATAAACGAATCGAAAGACAAACGGAACGTATCGAAAAAACCATCATACGGCTGGAAAAAGCGGAAAAATCCCTGGGTAAATTAAAGGTTCAAAAACAGCTGGCCGCCAAGAACCTGACCTGGAATCTGGGGACTTCACAAAAATCCTATATCGATCCGCGTGTGTTTTACAACTGGGGTAAAAAAGTGGATTACGACGTTTTGGAAAATTATTACTCCAAGACGCTGCGGCGAAAGTTTATGTGGGTGAAGATGATGGATCCGGATTACAAAGAAGAAGAGCAACAACAAGAGTAATCGTTTTGCCGCACCGCCGCTCTTGCTTTTTTATACCGATTCAAAAGAGATGATATCAGAAAGGCATTGATTGTTTCTCCAGTGCTTTGTACTTTGTATTATAACGTCCCGATAATACCAGGTTACAGGCGGCAAAAACAGACAGGAAAATTTTAATTGCTGCCAGAGATATAACGCAGGAGGTTTAGTATGCCCTTACTCGATGCTATGATGATCGAAAACCTCAAAGTCCGGGTCTATGACGATCCGGTTGAAATGGGAAAAGCCGCCAGCGCTCATGTAGCGCTTTCTCTCAAAGATGCTGTCCTGCATCGATCGGAGGCGAATCTTATTCTTGCCACCGGCGCTTCACAATTTACCTTTCTGGATGCTTTGAAAAAAGACCCCTCCGTTGAATGGAACAAAATCACCGTCTTTCACCTCGATGAGTATCTGAATATTTCCGATCAGCATCCCGCGAGTTTTCGCAGATATTTGAAAGAACGCATCCTCGATGAGGTCAAACCAAAGCAGGTGTATTATCTGAACGGCGATGCAGAAGACATCGATGCCGAAATCGAAAGGTATGAGGAGTTGCTGAAACAGAATCCGGTCGATGTTGCCTGTATAGGTATTGGTGAGAATGGCCATATCGCTTTTAATGATCCTCCGGTTGCGGATTTTGACGATCCCAAATGGCTCAAGGTCGTGGAACTGGATAGAGCCTGCCGGGAGCAGCAGTGGGGCGAAGGCTGGTTCGATAGTCTCGATGAGGTGCCGACCCGCGCCTTAAGCCTGACTATACCCGCTATTCTGAACAGCAAGCAAATCAGTTGCGTCGTTCCGGATGAACGCAAGGCGGATGCTGTACAGAAGACATTGGTTGGACCGGTGACCACCGATTGCCCGGCATCTGTGCTGCGTCGGCATGAGAATACGGTGCTTTTTCTGGATCAAAACGCGGCACTCAAAATGGACTCTTCCCGTTAAACAGACCTGTAGAAACGCTGTATTCGAGGACCGGACAGATGCAAAACACTTTCACCTCACTGGATACGATTGTTCTTGTTTTTTATTTTATCGGTATTACTTTTTTTGGATTGTGGCTGACGCGCCGCATCAAATCGAGTGATAGCTATTTCCGCGGTGACCGGAAATTTAAATGGTGGATTATGATGGGCCAGGCATTCGGCACCGGTACACATGCGGAAAATTTTGTTGCCCAAACCGGAGCGACCTTTTCCGGCGGATTTTCCACCATCTGGTACCAATGGAAGAATATGCTTGTCACGCCTTTTTACTGGCTTTTGGCACCATGGTACCGCCGCAGTGAACGTACCACCATCGGTGAGATGGTTGAGGATCGTTATGGACGTTCCATGGCGTTCTTTTATACTCTTTTCGCCATCGCCTTTTTTGTCTTTTCGCAGGGGGTCATGCTTCAGGGTGCTGCAAAGGTGATCGCCGTGGCCACCGGTCATGCCATCTCACCCACGGGCGTTGTTTTGGCCATGACCGTTGCTTTTATCCTCTACAGTTTTTTCGGCGGTTTGATCGCTTGCGCTTATGCCGATTCCATTCAGGCCGTTATGATTATTATCCTTTCCATGATGTTGATTCCCTTTGGTTTGCACGAAATTGGCGGATTCAGCGAAATGCGGCAACATTTACCTGCTGAATATTTTCAACTTTTTAGCAATAAAAGCGGTATGGGCGCGTTTATGATCTCCATGCTCGCCCTTAATGGTATTATCGGTATTACCGCCCAGCCACATATGCTCTCCATGTGTGCAACGGGTTCCAATGAACGCGCCGGTCGTATTGGTATGGTTTATGGTACGTTTATCAAACGGCTCTGTACCATCGGCTGGGCGCTGACCGGTATTATTGTTGCCGCTTTGATTGTGCAAAGGGGCATTACCCTGCCCGACCCGGAGCACGCCTTTGGTTATGCCAGTCGGGAATTGTTATTTCCCGGATTAACCGGACTTTTGGTTGCCTGCGTTCTCGCTGCCAATATGTCTTCTTGTTCCACTTTTATGGTTAATACCGGTGCTTTGTTTACCCGTAACCTCTATCTCGATTTTGTTGATCCAGGTGCCGGTGACCGGAAATTGCTGTGGATAGGTCGTTTTTCTGGATTGGGTCTGACCATCCTGGGGGTGCTCTTTGCCCTGACGGTAAAAAATGTATTGCACGGCTTTTTGTTTACCGAAACCATTTCTGCCTTTATGGGAATCGCCATATTAGGGGGAATCTTGTGGAAAAGAGCCAACCGTTATGGCGCCTGGATGGCGGTTATCTCCGCTTTTGTTGTCTATTATGTTTCAAATTTTTCACATAGCGGCGAGTTGATGCTGGTTTATACCTGGCGGCCACAACCGTTCGCTATCTCGATGCTGTCCGGTTTTGTTGTCTTGGTGGTGGTCAGCTTGTTGACTCCGCCGGAAGATCAGCAGCGTATCGATGCGTTTTTCGATCAGATGAAACGCCTGTCCGATCATACCGAGCAAGGCGGCCATAAACCGCTCGCGAAAAAATATGGCAAAGACTTGCTCTTTCTCGATATCAGCGGCTGGTTTTACCGCAAGCGCTGGAAAGGATTTTTCAGGCGCTACCGCGAGGACCTCGTCGGATTTGTTCTCGCCTGGGGCATAGTCGGTGTTTTGGCCTTGATCGCCTGGAGCATCATGCAGATCGGTTCCTGATTTCCTGGTCGGAGTTTATCATTATAGTATAGGGAGAATACATTGTCGCTGGAAACCGGTCTTCAGGCCATGAATTTAAGGATGACACCTCGTGTGCCGCGGGTTGAATTCGATGCCGAAGTGCATTGGCATCTGGTAAAAGAGGTCGTGGGATTGGAAATAAACGAACAAAGCAGTGAAGAACAGCGACGGCAAGCCAGTCTCGCTTTTATGCAGGCATGGAATTATGATTTGCGCCTGGAACCCCTTATCAGTCATGAAACCGTGGCGAAAAAATCCACCAACATGGGAAATGAGGTCAAACGCTGTATGGACTTGGGCAAAAAATGTCCCGGTTATTTTATAGGCGTCAGCAACATGATCCCACCGAACACGCCGGTAGAGAATGCGCTCTATTATAATGAGCTTTATCAGATGTTATGCAAAAGGTAATGTGATTTAAAGTGTGGTTTTCTGTTTTGCAATATCGAACCGCAATGAACGCGAAGGAACGCTATGAATCGAAATATATACAAAAAATAACATTATTATTTCTATTCATACCACTTGATTCGTGAGGTATTTATATCGAATCTCTGGATATCTGGTGCTATTTTCCGATTATCTCATCAAAATCATCTTTCCGGTTTCGGTTCCATCTTGACCGCTCAACCGGTAAAAATAAACACCGGATTGTACGGATTTTCCCCTTTCATCGCAGCCATTCCAATGTACCGTATGTTTTCCTTCGTTTTTCCATCCCGTGAGCAGTTTTTTAATCTTTTGCCCCAAGGCATTGAAAATATCGAGCTCGACCCGTTGCGGGGTATCGAGAGTGAATTCGATTCGGGTTTGGGCGTTAAAGGGATTGGGATAATTTTGCAGCAAGGCAATGGATTGCGGCATGGTATGGGTGCTGTTGATGAGGGTACTTTTATATCGTTCTATCGGCTCACCGGCGGTCAGCGTTTTACCCTCAAAGGCATCATAGTCGGGTGCATAGCGCCAGGCGCGAAAAACAGAGTTGTTTTTCAATTCCGCAAGCGGCGTGCCCTGTTGGGCGATTCCGTTCCCGGTTACCGGATTGATATAGAGCCAGACGATTTCTTTATCGGCTGTAACTTCGAACAGCGTGCCGGTTGCCCCTTCGCATATCAGGGTGTTGCCATTGGCCAGTTGTTGTACCCCGGAGATGTGATGGGAAGAAAACGTTTGCGGCTCCTCGGCCTGGTAATGCCAAACCGCTTCTTCAGGTAAATAGGCCTGAAAGGGTTGCGGCTGTGCATACGTTCCGTCGGCCAGGAGAGGCGTAACGAGTTCTTCAATGCTGGAGTATTTCAAGCCGATGCGGCTGTCACCGTTGTTGAAAAGAAGAATATTGCCCTCTCCCGGTAGTGCGGAAGAGATCCATTGCGCGTCGTGCTGTCCGAAAAGCTGTTGATCCTGCCGCGTGCCGCCGCGATAGGCGTGCGGATTGCCCCAACGGTAGAGCAAATCGCCGCCTTTACCGTAACGGCCGCCTTCGTGTCCTGCCGCTTCTTCCGTGGTGGTGCTGTGATCGATGATCCAGATTTCGCTAAAAGTGCGCGAGCTTGACATAATCTGGTCGAGCTCGGGATGATAGTCGATGGCATTGAGATGGTTCCAGTCAGCTCCCGTCTGAGCCTGAACATTTATATCCACGAGTTCCGGATGCGCCGCGACGTTACCATAATTATCTTTTGAAGCGTCAAAGTCCTGAATGAGGTGATCCCACAAATGCCATTGCCAAACGATGGTGCCGTTGTTATTTCCTTCAGGTTTAATTTCGATAACATGATCGGGCCACAATTCGTCGTCTTTAAGGCGATTCGGATTCCGTCCTGCTGCGATTGCTTCTTCTTTGGTTTTGCGTTCCCAGGCGATCAAGAGGATGTTGCCATTTGGCAGCACGTCGATATCGTGGTGGTGGCAGAATTGGTCGCTGCAGTATTCATAGCTCCAGACGATGCAACCATTCCAGGCGATTTTTTCTATTCTGCCGCCGCGCCCACCGGCGGTAAAGACGGGATTCTTCTCTTTTCCCAGAGTCGCGGTTCGTAAAAGATGGCCATCCGGCAACAAATAGACGGAATTGCCCGGTGTATACTCGCTCGGCCAGGAATGAATCAGATGGCCTTCATTGTCGATGAGGTAAGTGGTGGTGGAGGCAAGCGGGGCAAAGAGTGTATACCCCTCTGCGGTGCCTTGCTGATGAGTGATCAGGCCGATGGTTTGGCTCGTCACCGGATTGAGAAAAACAATAAGGAGTAAAAGATGAACCATTCTGATATGCATGGTAGACCTCGGGTAGTTTTTGTTTCAATATACGAAAAGTTACAGAAATTATTGCACAAGGATTAAGATTATTGATCATAACTGTCATCAAACATGTTCTGACCGGATTTTAAAATTTTTAAAAGCCGTTATTGAAATCGGCAATGTTTAATATGAATGCCTTGTTTTCATTTACCGAACAGTGCTATTTGTGGAGCGTAGGGCGCAAACGATAAGGAATGGATAAAATCATCAAAATAGTAACGATTTTGCTTGATAAATATAGGGTAATTAGATACCTTTATGCACACATGATTGTGCAATATGTTGGTATAGATAGCTCTGCGCTTTTTCCGGCGCGAGGGTATGAAGGCTGTATTTTTTTTGTCGCTGACTAAACTCGTATTTTCGGTTTTACTCTCTTTCCGGTTCTCTTTAGCTTTTATCTCAGTTTTCACAGCTGGAATATGTTCAGAACCGAGCGCACTTTTTCCCGGTCTGGACAGTTATCGCCATGTGGCGACCAATCCCGAATTTTGGCAGGTTTTGAAAACACTGCCATCTATGCCTTTGCTACCGTTTTGCTGAGTATCTCTCCGACTTATTTTTTTCCTCAATAAAAGGATCATCGGCAAAAAGCTGCTGAGGACGGCCTATTTTACCCCGGTGATCGTTGCCGTTGTTGCCGTGACTGTGATCTGGAGATGGATTTACGATCCCGGTTTCGGACTTTTGAATTATGCACTCGGTCTCATCGGTATTGTACCGCTCAACTGATTCAACGACGCCACCGCCGCCATGGCCGCACTGATCATCATGGGCGTATGATAATTACCAGGATTTAATATGGTATTTTATCCGGCCGGTTTACAGGGGATACCGGAGCACTATTATAAAGCCGCTGATATCGATGTAGCCGGCGGATAGCTGAAAATAGATCGGAAGAGCACACGTCTGAACTCCAGTCA
>CAZSOP010000165.1:7548-8588 GCA_964608385.1 uncultured Cytophagia bacterium | reverse complement strand
ATGAATGATGTGTCTTATATCAGCCAAATAAAATCACTCCCGAAAAATGGTATACTTAGCGCAAATATTCCTTCAATTCCTGACTGGTGATATTAAGAGATAATTTATCCAAAACGAGGCTTCCTTCCTTTAAAATCAAAACACGGTCGCTTTGATGAACGGCATGTTCTATATCATGGCCGGCGGACAGGAGCGTTACATTGTGAGTTTTCAGATTTTCGATAAACTGATTAAACATATCCCTGGAGGAAACATCAAGCCCGGTTAAAGGTTCGTCCAGGAGCAACACAGGGGGCCGATGTAAAAGTGCTCTGGCCAGTAAAAGTCTTTGCACCATTCCTCTGGAATAGATTCTGACCATATCGAGACGGCGGTGAAAAAGGTTCACACATTGCAGTACGTCGTCAATTCGTTGATCTAATTTTGCAACATCAAACATTTGCCCATAAAATCGAAGGTTTTCCACAGCATTCAAATCCCGGTACAAATAGCTCTGGTGGCTGACGACGCCGATACAGGAACGGATATTATCTGCTTTTTCAAGTATATCAAAACCCGCTATGGATGCTGACCCGTTTGATGGTTTGAGCAACGTCGCAAGAATTTTAACCAGCGTGGTTTTTCCGGCACCGTTACTGCCGAGCAATGAAACATGTTCGCCTTTTGAAATTTTAAAGGAGAGATTCTTTAAAACTCGTTGGGAACCAAAGTACTTTTCAATGTTGTCGACGATAATCATATCAGATTTTTTGCTGCAGATTTTGATGCATAATTTCGATATTTTCCAGGCGCCTAAATCGCTGTTTAAAACGATCACTATCGGGATTCAGACGGGACAATATATGCAGCAATTTCTGTTTTTCGTCTTTGAGTTTTTTCAAGTCAGGATGTTCAGATGGTCTATCAGGGGATTTTTTGATCGAAACAAGATATATCACGATCAGGATACCACCGAACAACAATATAATGATGGTGTTTGAAAGGCCCTGGCTCGGGATATGTAGCTGCAGAATGATACGGCCATCCCGCTCCAGATGTTG
>CAZSOP010000165.1:0-7538 GCA_964608385.1 uncultured Cytophagia bacterium | reverse complement strand
GCGAAGATACGGAATGCCACGAATATTAAACGGTCCCATAAACTGTAGCTGCTCGGATGTAACTTCAATATCAGGGTTGTTTATAAAGACCTCATATGCGCGCGTGGGAAGACCGGGTTTAAGAACAAGCGTTTTGTCGTTTCCATTCCAGGGAACAAAGTATGAATATGAAATCTGCCGCGTTCCCGGCAAGAAAATACCCATATCATAAACGCGATTATTTAAGGCTACCATTTTGGCATCGCTTTTCTCAGAAGACGTGAAATTAAAACTCGATACAGGTAGCGGATAAATAAATGTTGCCATTCCGGCCGGTGTTTCAGGAAAGGCATTGACGACCGTATAGTCCAGAGGATTTCTGATGATGCGATTTTCCCGCATAAACAGCGCGTCCCTGCCCTGGTCGATGATTAAATGATGCATAACGGCGTGAAGCGAATCTGTAGATTGAGTGGAATCATAAACGACAAGAATATTTTCACTTTCGCTCAGTAGCGGTTGACTAAAATAGCGAACGCCCTGATATTCCGAGCTGGCATAATAGCGTATCGTGGTATCATTTTGGCTCGGCATAAACGCAAAGCGTCCATTTCGCAAGGCAGGCTGTTTTTCAACAGTCTCAGGCATACGCCTGGCAGGATCGAACCTTAACAATTCCACCAAAAGTCCGCTTACAGCACTGCTGTCTTTGGATCCATTGACCACCCGGCCCTGAATGACGCCGGCACGGGTTTTCAGGGGAAAAACACAAATCCATGCAATAAGAATGGAGAAATATATTTTTTGCCTAAACCCCGGCATATTAATCCCTTAGTTTAAATCCACACTGTGAACAATACCTATCGGATCGGGTGAATGTTTGGCCACACTGAGGACAATAGTTTAATTTTACTTCGTTCGCAACCTCACCCCTGAGCTGATCACGAAGGTTCTCCTCAAGTTTGCTGAATTTCATCCCCATCAATTTTTCGATTTGCTGAATGGTATGGTCCAAATTTTTCTGTAGCTCAGCTTGCATCGATTCAAAGGAAGCCTTGTCAAGACGATCCAGCCTATAGTCGTGTTCGAGATTCTTTTGTTCGGATTGCAAATACTCCTTTTGTTCCAAAAGGGTTCGCATTCGTTCATATTGAAGCTGTTTTCCATATGATGGCCGAAACAATGGCCATGTCACATAGATAGAAATCAGGATGATCAATATAGATATAAACAAAACCATCACAAAACCTCACTCCCGGACAGCTCTCGATTTATTTGTAAAGGCCAAAAGCGTACCGAGAACCATAACAGCACCTCCAATCCACATCCATAAAACCAGCGGATTGATGAGGATACTGGCGGTTATTCCTTGATTTTTTTTATCGCTTTTGGCGAGAATGATATAGACATCTTCCCGCAGGTTGGAATGAATTCCCACTTCGGTAACCGGTCGATGATTTCGATGGAATATTTTTTCAGAAAACAGAGTCGTGGTATTCGGCCGACTTTTATTCAGCACAAAGCGGGCCCGGTCGATATGAGTATCTCCGCGGTCCAGATGCTGCAAGCCGGTATAGTAAATTTGATAATCCGCAATTGCAACGGAATCACCCGGTTCGAGGGTTATTGTTTTTTCAATTGAATAAGCAGATGATCCAATGATTCCCAGAAAGAAAAGCAATATACCGATATGAACCAAAAATCCACCATACCGTTGCCGGTTCTTTATAAAAAAACGAAAAATACCGAGCGAGCCATTATCTTTTACGCTATTTTTATATCGTAAAAGTTGTCTAATAAATTCAAAAAGCACCGATATCATGGCAAAGGCAAAAACCGCAAATGCAATGAGCGGCAGCATTTCTCTGACGCCGGCCAGAACCAGCAAAACAACGACGAGGCAGGTCGTGGCTGTTGATATGGCAAAACGTGTGAGCAACTTTTGAAAACGGGTTTTTTGCCATGAGAAGAGAACACAGATACCGAGAATAAAAAACAACGCCAGACCGACCGGAACTGAAAGTGCATTAAAAAATGTACTACCCACCGTCAATTTTTCTCCGCCTATTGCTTCGGAAATAGCCGGGAACAGGGTGCCGACGAGAATGCTGACCATAAAAATGGTCAATAAAATATTGTTCAGGAGAAAACTGCTTTCCTTTGAGGTCCATGATTCGATGCAGGCCTTGCTGGACAAAAGCGGAGCCTGGCGGATGAGCAGAATAAAAGAGCCAATTAAAACAATGGCAAGAAACAATAAAAAAGCGGGACCAAGATTAGAGACGCCGAAGGCATGTACTGAGGAAATCAATCCGCTTCTGGTGATAAACGTGCCAACGATGGTCAGAGCGAAGGTGATAATGATGAGGCTAAAATTCCATTTTTTGAACATACCTCGTCGCTGTTGTATAATAATAGAGTGGATAAACGCAGTACCGGTTAGCCAGGGTAACAGCGATGCGTTTTCAACCGGGTCCCAGGCCCAATATCCTCCCCATCCCAGCTCAACATAGGCCCATTGCATTCCCAGGATATTTCCGATGGTGAGAAATAGCCAGGCAAACAGACTCCATCTGCGGATGCTGAAGAGCCAATAATCATCCGGTTTTTTGCTCAACAGCGCTGCAATGGCATAGGAAAAGGGAATAGTGTAAGCGACAAAGCCGACATAGAGTGCCGGAGGATGGAAAATCATCGCCGGATTTTGCAGCAAAGGATTCAGTCCGATCCCGTCTTCAGGGGTAAAGGGCGTTGTCGCAAAGGGATTGGACTTGAAAATCAATAGATAAAGGAAAAAGGAAAGGGTAACGGATAAAACCGCCAATGTACGGCTAAGAAAGAAGGTATTTTTGTGCAGAGTGCGAAGCATGACCCACCATGTAAAGAATGACAACAACAGCGCCCAAAACAGTAATGATCCTGCCTGGCCGGCCCAAAAAGCAGCTATGGTATAGGCCATGGAGAGCGAGCGGTTGGTGTATTGAGCCACATATTCAACCTGAAAATTCCGCGACAGCAAAGCATAGAGCAATAACAGACTGGATATGACGATCATTAGAAATGCTACGAGGGTTGCCCGCTGCGCACTGGCTATAATCGAATGAAAGCGCTTATGATCCGTACTGAAATATAGAATCGACGCATACAGGGTAAGCACAAATGCAATAACCAGAAAGTATTGACCAAAAAGAATCAAGCCTGAATCCTGTCTTAGAATTGGTTAATAATCAACACAAAAAAGAGATCATCCGGCTACCGGAATACGAATATATGAAATAGCGATTGAATGCGCAACAGAAAACTGGATGGGGGATTACCATGACGAAAAAGCAAAACACTGCTGCTCAGCAGCCGGGTTCAGCCGGTTCTATTTTTTCCAGAATTCGGGTGCGAAGAGAATAATAACGGTATAAATTTCCAGACGACCCAACAACATAAAAAGAGACAACAGCCATTTTCCGGCAAGAGGAATAGCGGCA
Organism: uncultured Cytophagia bacterium; assembly: GCA_964608385.1. Lineage (GTDB taxonomy): Bacteria > Zhuqueibacterota > Zhuqueibacteria > Residuimicrobiales > Oceaniaggregativiventaceae > Oceaniaggregativivens_A. Next base: position 4,080 of record CAZSOP010000165.1, on the reverse strand, counting down.
TAATTATCGGCAGGCCCGACATCTGCAAGACCGGGTCCAATGTTACCCAGCGTTGCAGCCACACTGGCAATCGCGGTGATAAAATCGAGTCCCATTAAGGCCATGCAAAAGGATCCACCGACGAAGATAAGCATATAAAGGATAAAAAAGGCGAGAATATTGGTTATTACATCCGGGGATATCATCCGTCCTCCGAGACGAACCGGAATATATGCATTGGGATGAAGCAATTTTTTAACTTCAGTAACACCGTGTTTAAGCAGAAGCATAATACGAACGATTTTAATTGATCCCCCGGTTGAACCGGCACAACCGCCGATAAACATCAGTAAAAGCATAACAAGCTGACCCGATGAAGACCAGAGCTCAAAGTCATCCGTCGCATAACCGGTTGTGGTGACAATGGAGACAACCTGAAAAGCTGCCGACCGAATAGAATCAACCACCGAATAATTGACAGAAAAATAGATAATCGGCACGGTGATGAGCAAACAGGTCAGAATAAATAAAAAGTAAAAGCGAAATTCCCTGTCTTTATGATAACTCTTCCACTCGCCTTTGAGGGCGCGATAGTGAAGGCTGAAATTGGTGCCAGCGATAAGCATAAACAGAATGATGATACCTTCGATATAAAAAGAGTCAAAATGAGCAATGCCGGCGTTTTTAGTTGAAAATCCTCCTGTCGCTACGGTGCCGAAGGTATGGCAAAGAGCATCAAAAAAAGACATACCTCCAAACATCAACAGAAGCGTTTCTAGAAAAGTTACAACCAGATAGACCCCCCAAAGAATTTTTGCGGTTTCCTTAATTCTGGGTTTCAATTTGTCTGGTGATGGTCCGGGTACTTCGGCTTTAAAAAGCTGCATGCCGCCAACTCCCAAAAAGGGCAGAATGGCAAGCGAAAGGACAATAATCCCCATACCGCCCAACCAGTGCGTCTCACTGCGCCAGAAGAGAAGTCCATGCGGCAGGGCTTCAATATTGGTGAGAATACTGGCCCCTGTGGTTGTAAATCCTGACATGGTTTCAAAAAAGGCATCCGTATAGGAGGGCACAGAACCATAGAGCACGAATGGCAGGGCACCAAAAGCGGCCATAGTCGCCCAGCCAAAAACCACGATAGCAAACCCCTCCCGTACGCGCAATTCCGGTTTTGTTTTGGTAGAGGCATAAAAAACCAAACCGGCCAACATGGTGATCAGGATTGAAAGCGCAATCGCCCATGCATCCCCATCCTGATAGTAGAAAGCGAATGCCAGGGGCATGAACATGGAGATCGCTTCAAAAACAAGCAGGATACCGATAATATGAATAACAGTTTTCAAATTCATCTGGATTAATCCGCAAATATTTTTTCAACTTTGATCAATGCGTCTGGTTTGGTAAAAACGATCAATTTATCCCCGGGGGTGAGTTTTGTGCTTCCGACAGGAACGATAACCTCCGTACCCCGTGTGATTACACCGATCATTGCATCGCGGCTCAATTTTAATGTTTTTAACTCTTTTCCGGCAACCTTGGAATCCGAAGAAATTTCGATCTGCAAGATTTCGGCATCAATTCCTCTCAAGGTGGCGAGCGAAACGATATTACCACGTCTGATAAAACGCAAAATCGCATTGGCCGTAATGGTTTGTTTGTCGACAGCGGCATCCACTCCAATTGAGGGCATGATCGGCAAATAATCCGAACGGTTTACCAGAGCCAGGGAGCGAACGACACCGAGGTGTTTTGCCATCAGACACGAGAGGATATTGGTCTCTTCATCATCGGTTACAGCAATATAGCTGTCCATATCCATAATACCTTCTGCGGCAAGCAAATCAAGGTCGGTGCCGTCACCAACGATAAGAAGCGTTCTCTGCAGCTTTTCGGCAATTTTCGTGCTTTTGTTGAGGCTGGATTCGATCAGTTTGACATTTAACTGTTTATCGCGTTCGAGTTCTGCGGCGACGAGACGGCCGACTTTGCCTCCGCCCAGAATCATGATCTTTTCCATTTTTTCTTCATTCTTGCCAATGATCTGCAACAACCGTGAAACCAGTTCTGTTTTGGTGATAAAAAACAGCTGATCTCCTCTGTTGACGATATCCTTGCCGGAAGGAATAATCGTCTTATTAGCTCTGAAAATAGCGATGACGCGAAACAGAATATCCGGATTTTCCTTATCGATTTGCTCCAGAGTTTTATTGATAATCGGGGCCTCCTGTTCTATGCGCAGACCAAGAAGCTGGACCCTTCCCTGTTCGAACTCGATAATATCGGTTGCAGCCGACCGCCTGACCAACAGAACCAATTCTCTGGCGGTTTCTTCTTCCGGGTGGATAATCAGATCAATACCGAGATCTTTTTGCGACAGTTTCGCATCAGGGCGGCTGAATTCGCTGTTGCGCAGTCTTGCAATTTTGCGTTCAACACCTGTTTTTGAGGCGATCAGACAAGCCAGAATATTGACTTCGTCGATTGCAGAAACCGCTATGAGCATATCACAGCGTTCAAGGCCGGCCTCGATCAGGGTCTGGGGCGAGGCACCATTGCCTTCCACCACCATTGCATCCAGCGTTTCCATTGCCTTGCGTGCAACATCCGGATCCTTTTCAACAACAATAACATCGTGATTCTCCTGACTCAGATAACGGCTCAGCTGAATACCCACGCGGCCGGCGCCAACAACCATTACTCTCATAAATAATCCCACATCATAATTCAAAGATTAAAAAATTGAACCAAAATTTATTCATCCCTATTGTCCAAAATGTTTTTAGTATACGATTTATTTCAAATAGATCAATTTCTGTGTTTGTTTCTGGTGATCCGCAGTCATAACCATAATATATAAACCTGATGCAACCAGCTGCCCTCCTTTGTCCCTTCCATTCCAAATCATTTTATGAAAACCCGCTGCGGTTTGCCGGTTCCAGAGCGTTTTGATGATTTCGCCCAATTGATTGCAAACGACAATGTTTACCGGTGATGGCCGGGGAACGGAAAATTGTATGCGGGTGCTCAGGTTGAAAGGGTTGGGGTAATTGGGAAAAAGAGCAAAGCTTAAGGGAGCGGCATTGTTTCTGGGGATAAAAGTAGAACCTGAAACAAAATGAGCAACCCATTCGCTGCAGGTGTCGACCAGGAGAGTCATTTCATTCGATATACGTCCCGTCGACCATTCTTTAAAACGCCATCCGGAATCAGGTTCAGCAACCAGTGTGATGTTATTCCCGGCTTTTACCCACAAGCCCGGTGGTGCCGGATCAATTGTACCGGCATTTGCAGGTGAGACAGCAGTGGAGACGAAATACAAGGAATCATAAATCGCACAAAACACAGAGTCTGTATTCGAAACCGTCACATCTAATCTCGGTTCAGAATATTGATTCCATGCCGAGAAGCAATATTTTTTACAGTTATCGAAAAGCACGCTATCCATCGCCACTATAGTGTGCCGGCTATTGTGTGTCCAGTCAAATACGGTTGGTTGATCATAACGCTGCCCATCCACAAAAAATGGAATGGATAATGGTTTAGTTGAAACAAGGTATCGTCCCCTTACAAATTGGCGGCCGGATTTGTATTGAATATTAAACGTCGTATTTTGCCCGATCACCCAGGTAGAGTCAATAAGCATATCGATGCTATCGGCCAACGTCAATTCAGGTTGAATATCAGCGAAAGGTATAACCGAGCTATCCCATTTCAGCAACAGAGAATCTCCAAGTCCGCTGATGCTTAATTTCCACAAAAGTAGAGAATCCTGGTTCGAGCGGATATCTCTGGTGAGGGCTGAAAATATCCCTTTCCCCTGGAAATAGGCCCAGATACTCGCAGGGGCGGGCGGGGGTGCCAATCCATCCAGAGCGATATCAAAGCTGTCGGTCGCTTCCGGATGTACACCGAACGCAAGGGTAGTGTTAATGCGCTCATTTTTCAGCTGAAGAGTCATTTCCCAGGGTGTGGTGACCAACTCCGATGCAGGAGAATGAAAAGAAAGAACCAGTAACAATAACAAGCTATTTTTTTTCATCAAAATTCACTCTGACTTTGCCGTTGAACGAAATTAATTTTTCAGAATATACAACATCT
>CAZSOP010000164.1:0-8674 GCA_964608385.1 uncultured Cytophagia bacterium | reverse complement strand
GGCGAGGCACCCGGGACCTTTACGCTGCATTCCGAATTCGGTACCTGGCCGGGTTTCGTTTATTCCTCTTTTCGGATTTATTTCTAAGTATGTTGTCGCTTTAAAAGTGTGTAAGCATGAACTCATTTTTATGTTGATACGAGTTGTTGTTTGAGAATACTCTAGACCGCAGTGATCGTCAAGAAACGTCAAACAATCCAGAACAATTTAACCGGTATATTTTTAAAATTTGGTTTATCAAAAACTGAAATTGAGATGAACCAAAAATGAATACGTTTAATATTGCTGTTTACAATGTACAATCTTAACAAGGGAGTGGAAACGCATGGCTGACCACGAGTTTTCGTTTTTCAGATATGTCAAAGCGGTCTCCTCGGATTTTTTTGTGCAAGCCAAAGATGCGCATGAGCTCAACATGGGGTCTTTTGTCAAGGTGGGGAGGGAAATCTGTCAAGATGCCGATTTGATTATTTTAGGCTCCCCCCAGGATGAAGGTGTGATGAGAAACAAAGGGCGCGCCGGTGCTGCCCGGGCGCCGGCAGCAATTCGCCGGCAGTTGTACGGTTTTCCCGTACCCGCTGCAGCGCGTGATCTGTTCATCGCTGATATCGGAGACATTCAGCCGGGCCGCAGCCTGGAAGAAACCCATGATCGTCAGTTTCAGGTTGTAAAATACTTTATTGAACAAGGAAAGAACCTCATCGTCATTGGCGGGGGGAATGATATTTCCTACCCGGATTGTTCCGCACTCTTTTCTGTTGAACCAGACCTGTTTGCCTTTAATATCGACAGTCACCTGGATGTGCGATCCGCACCACAACGCCACAGCGGTACTCCTTACCGGCAACTTTTAGATGAGGGGGCCATACAACCCGGCTCGTTTTGTGAGATTGCCTGGCAGTCGATGATCAATGACCGGGTTTATGTCGATTACCTAAAGAGTCTGGATGCTCATATGATCGAACTATCCCAGCTGCGCCGGCAGGGGATTGATCAGACAATGCATCAACTCCTCGAACATCAAAAGGCGGCAGCCCTGTTTTGGGGATTCGATATTGATTCCGTAAGAGCGGCAGACGCCCCCGGTGCAAGCGCCCTTTATCCAACCGGTCTGAGCGCTGAAGAAATTTGCGAGCTATCCTTTATTGCCGGACAGCAAAAGAGAACCCGGCTGTTCGAAATCTCCGAAGTCAATCCGCTCTTTGATGTCGATCATCGCACCAGTCGTCTTGCGGCCCTGATGGTTCTTTATTTTTTGCATGGATACGCTCACAAGTCCTGATGCCTGGAAACAACTGTGTTATTGCAGAGGTATTGAATTTGTTTTTGAAATTATATTATAATAGATTATATTGCAATCATAAGGTTATTACGAAAAGAAAGTTGTTCATACATGATCAAAAGATCAGAGCCCTCTTTCGATTTACTCGAGTGGATTCAGGAACTGAAGAAGGATGCTCTTCAGCCCCCTTTTGCAAATTCCAACGGTTCTGCGGTTACGCTTTCCAGCGAACAATTTGATAAATTACTGCATCATCTTGAACAGACATTGGAAGAAAAAAATCCGCTGAATACCATACTCGCCAACAGCGATGTTCTTTTACAGCGTTTTGAGGAAATGGCTGAATACAGACCCTTTATCGACCATATTCAAACACAGGTCGAGCGATTGACCGTTTTGGTCAATGATATGCTCGATTTGGGCAAACTGGCGGAACATTACAATTTTGCCCGCTACTTACTACCCTCTATTCTGGAGGAGTCGATCTCAAACTTTCGCCTTGGTAATCCTAAACAGAGGATATCGTATTCTTCGCCTTCAGGTGAGCTGTTGATTTGGGCTGACCCGGTACGGTTGCAACGGGTTTTTATCAATTTGATAAGAAATGCGGCCCAGCACAGTCCGGGAAACAGCGCTATTACCACAAAGGTCGAGCCGCAGTATAAACAGAAAAAAAGTAAACATCGAGATCATCGATCACGGTAGTGGTGTCGATAACGATGTATTGCCGCATATTTTTGAGGCCTTTTATACGACGCGTAAGGAAGGCTCCGGACTGGGGTTGGGTATTGTAAAACGAATTGTACAACTTTTTTCATGCCGTCTTTCTCGACCTCGTTCTGCCGGATGGCAACGGTATCGACTGGATTGCAGCACTGAAAAAAAAGACCCCGGATGTAGTGGTTGTGGTTATCACCGGGCACGGTGATATTCCCAAAGCGGTAAAAGCCATGCACAGAGGCGCTGATCATTTTTTGACCAAACCGGTTTCTTTTCGTTCTCTGTTAACTGTAATCAGCGGAATCCTTAAATAGAAAAGTGGCCGGAGTTAAACATCTAAAAATCAGGAGTTATTATGGCAGAGCAACAAGGTTATCATGTCTTGAACGCAACCGATACCGTCAGGCTTGCGTCAAAAAGCCTGAAAGTAAAAGCGCAATTTTTACTTATCGATAATCATGATTCTATCGTGGTTTATCCGGCTGATGAAGATCTGGATTATGAACGCCTGAAAACGCTGCTCGCTGCGCACAGGATTCAGTTATTGAATGACAGGGAGTCGGAATGGCGACTCGGCAGTTTAAAAGAGAAGGGAATGGCTTATCTCGAGAATGAATATCACTTTCATGTCTACTGCACGGACCGGATTATGGAATACGATACCCTTTGTTTTTTACAAGCAGTCAAAAAAAACAATGTTTTTTGTTCCACCGATGAATTTATCAGAAGATTAAAACCTATCGTCGGGACATTTTCAACAATTAGAAAATAATTATTGATCAATTATGAGTGGAAATAAAATGAAACGTAATGGCAGAGTAATCGCAGTTGGTTCTGAGGATGATGTGGCAAAGCGCCTTGAAATGCTTTACCAGGATCAGGGTGTAAAAGTATTTGATTCACCCCTGAACCAAATCATTTCCCAGCTCGAATCGGATAGCATCGATGTGGTGGTTCTGACCAGTTCTGTAATTAAAAAATCACGGGAAAAATGGCGCCGGTTTTTCAACACGATTAAAGCTTCCTTTGTTCAACTTGTTTTACTTGCTGATCCGGAGGACATAAATCTGGCGATCAAAATCAGCGAGGAAGGCAATTATCAGTATAGCAAAGTCCCGGTTTATGACCGTGAGCTCAAGGTCCTGATCGAGAGAGCGATGAAGGCCAGGTTGGTCGATCCGGCAAAAAACGATGCTGTGGAAAAATTCGGCCAGATTATCGGGCGGTCCCAGGCCATGCGTCAGGTCTATCGCCAGATCGAGCTGGCGGCCTCCAATGATATCCATGTTCTTCTGCTGGGCGAGACCGGTACAGGCAAGGATATCACCGCCCAGACTATTCATGAGCTCAGTCAGCGTAAAGGAGAACGATTTATACCGGTTAACCTTGCCGCTCTGCCAGGTGAACTGGTGGCGAGCGAGCTGTTTGGTCATGAAAAGGGAGCCTTTACCGGTGCAGACCGTCAGAGCAAAGGCAAATTTGAGCTCGCAGAAAAGGGAACTGTTTTTCTCGATGAAATCGGATCGGTGAATGACAAGATTCAGGTAAGTTTGTTGCGGTTGCTCGAACAACAGGAATTTTACCGTCTCGGCGGCAAGGACCCTATCAAGAGCAATTGTCGTATCATCGCCGCCTCCAATGAAAATCTGGAAAAGATGGTGCGGGAAAACCGCTTTCGCGAAGATCTTTTTTACCGGTTGGATGTGTTTCGGATTTTTATTCCGCCATTACATCAGCGTCCTGAAGATATCCATCTGCTCGTGTTCCACTTTGTCGATCAGTATAATCGTGATTTTAACAAAAAGGTCAACGATATTTCGGCAGATGTTTTGCAGATTTTTGAGGAATACGACTGGCCCGGTAATGTGCGGGAATTAAAAAATGTCATTCAGCGAGCGGTGCTCATGTGTAACAGCAAGCGCATCCAGGTTCGCCATTTACCGCCGCGTTTCAAGCGCGAAGAGCCAGGTAGCCCGACCATTCAGTTTACCATCGGAACGCCTCTGGAGGAAATTGAACACAAGACGGTTGTAAGAGCACTCGAAATGGCGCAGAACAACCGCACCCGAGCTGCTGAATTACTCGGTATCAGCCGCAGAGCTCTTTACAATAAAATGGATAAATACGGAATCTAACAAACACTCTGAAAACGCTGAAAAACTACAGACATCCGTTTAGCAGTAGCTTTCTGATTTCCCCGGCCCGACCGGAAAACAGCGTAGCTGATGATGCAGGTATGGGGCCATTCATTGAAAAGAATTGTATATTTATTCAACCTTTTGTAGATTAATTACACGGAATAATTCAAAGAGCTTACCAATTGAAAGACAGATATGAAACCGAAAATTCACACTATTGAGGATTATGAACCTCTCATCGGCAAGCAAGCAGTGGAACGGATCAAGGACAAAGCCATCCTGCTGCAGGATCTGCATATTGCAAATGTCAACTCTACCTATTATGGCGGTGGCGTATCGGTACTGCTGTCGTCTCTGACCATTTTGCTCAACGCTCTTGGTATCAAAACCGGCTGGCGAGTCATACAGGGCTCTCCTGATTTTTTTAATATCACCAAGCGAATGCACAATGCACTTCAGGGCGGCAAGATCAACCTTACCGATCGTAAAAAACGGATTTACCGGGATGTTCTGCTGCAAAACGTCATGCGCAATCATATCGATCACGATGTTGTCATTGTCCATGATCCGCAGCCCCTATTGATGATCAATCACTATCGCAAACGGGGCCCCTGGATCTGGCGTTGTCATATCGATATTTCAGAACCGCACAAAGCACTCTGGGGCTATTTTAAACCGCATATTGAAAAATACGACGCTGTTATCGTTTCTTCCGATGCGTATAAACAGGACTTGAAAACGCCGCAAGTTACTTTTATGCCGGCAATAGATCCTTTTTCCATTCTCAATCAGGATTTGTCCGAGAGCGAAATTGCTGAGCGGCTTGATTATTATGATATTCCCACCGATCTTCCCCTTGTTGTCCAAATATCGCGTTTCGACAAGTGGAAAGACCCGCAGGGCGTCATCGATGCATTTAAAAAAGCGAGAAAAAAGGTGGATGCCACTCTGGTGCTGCTGGGAAATGTGGCTACGGACGACCCGGAGGGTATTGAGGTCTACAAGTCTTTACTGAACCAGCGCGAGGAACGCATTTTAATCCTGAGTAAGGAAGATACGGCACTGGTCAATGCGCTGCAGCGCCGGGCAGCCGTTGTGTTGCAAAAATCGATTCGCGAAGGTTTCGGCCTGACCGTGAGCGAGGCCATGTGGAAAGGAACCCCGGTTATCGGCGGTGACGTGGGAGGGATTCGGTTTCAGATCGAGGACGGCAGAAACGGTTTTTTGGTCTCTTCGGTTGACCAGGCCGCCGAACGTATTGTTCAGGTGCTCTCCGATAAAAAGTTACGGAAGCAAATGAGCAAAGAAGCGCATGAAACCGTCAAGAATAAATTCCTGCTCTCCAGATATTTGGAACAATACCTTGATCTTTTTCTCGCATTCGAGCCTGAATTCCGGCTGGTTTCGGAAAAACTGGATAAATCGTAAAGATCGTATATTTTGGGGCTGATCTGTGTTTCCTGAACGATCCGTCTTTTTTTTAAAAATTTTATTATGTCCGGATTAAAAATACATACTGCATTGTTCTATTTTATCCGATACGGGAAATATTTAAATGACACTAGAGAAAGGATAAAAGATGTTTGGAAAAAAAATCAAACTATTTAATTTATTCGGTTTTACAGTTCATATAGATCTCAGCTGGCTCTTTATCGCTGTGTTGATTACCTGGTCGTTGGCAAAAGGCGTTTTTCCAAATCAATACGGAGAACTCAGCAATACGGTCCATTGGTACATGGGTGCGGCCGGAGCCTTGGGTTTGTTTCTTTCTATAATTTTTCACGAGTTGAGTCATTCTTTGGTGGCGCGCCGGTTTGGATTGCCCATTGAGGGTATTACCCTTTTTATTTTCGGAGGTGTTGCTGAAATGCACGACGAACCGGAAACCCCCAAAGCGGAATTCTTCATGGCTATTGCCGGCCCTATCGCCAGTATTGTCATCGGTCTGTTCTTTCTCGGTGTCCGTTTTGTCGGTGAAACCAGCGGTTGGAGCACACCGATAACCGGCGTGGTCAATTATCTCGCCATTATCAATTTTATTCTGGCCGGATTCAACTTACTGCCTGCTTTTCCGCTCGATGGCGGACGCGTTCTGCGTTCTGGACTGTGGAAATGGAAAAATAATATTAAAAAAGCCACCCGTCAGGCCTCGGCTATCGGGAAAGGCTTTGGCACCTTGCTGATCGTATTGGGCGTTTTGCAGTTTATCGCCGGTGGCATTGTGGGTGGTATATGGTGGTTCCTTATCGGGATGTTTATGCGCAACGCCTCGCAGATGTCCTATCAGCAGCTGTTGGTGAGGAAAGAACTGGAAGGCGAAAGCGTTGCTCGCTTTATGAATGACGATCCTGTTACCATCTCTCCGGATACGACGATTCGGGATCTGGTGGAAAATTACGTTTATAAACATCATTTTAAAATGTATCCCGTTGTGGAGAATCATAAACTGGTCGGCTGTATCAGTACAAAAGAGATCAAATCCATTGATCGCGATCGATGGGACAACACCACTGTCTCGGATATCGTCAGCAAATGCTCTGCCGATAATACCATCGATCAGGATACCGATGCCATGGAAGCGATGTCGATTATGCATAAAAGCGATAACAGCCGCCTGATGGTTACCGAAGGTGATAAATTGGTGGGAATCATTGCCCTTAAAGATTTGCTCAGGTTTTTATCTCTCAAGGTAGATCTGGAAGGCGAAGAGAACGACTAGATATTGAAAAAGGAGCGCCTGTATTATCGGGGTTGAATAACAACGGGAATCAGCTGCTCAGGTATTGTGTTTGCTAAAATATCCGTTTGACCAATGGACTGTTGGCTAAATCTTCTGAAACCACGATACTCGTATTCTGATCGGGCAGCAAGTTGATGCCGGCATTTAAAAAGGAGCGATAAATGAGCCGGCTGCACCATAAACTTTTATCCTTTTCCGTGGCAACAGGCCGAAACCAGCCGAACAGTCTTTGTGGAATCAGTTTGAACATGGCGACATGATCAATTTTTGCCTTGTGCCATTTTAGTGCCTCTTCGATCACCCGGGTTTTTTGTTCCCGGCTGATAACCCTTACCCGATAAACCGCATATCGTTTTTTGCTGAATATTTTACCCGGTACTTTATGAATCACGACGCCGTTGCGGGATGTGGTGTGCAGAATTTTACCGTTGCCGATATACAGCATGCTGTGCACATAGGTGGATCTCAGCATGAGCCGATGTAAAAGGGCAATGAATGACAGACGTTTTAATGCCGGGCTGGCGACGATGATATCGGCTTTGTGCAAACGGGTAATCACCGCCCGTCTTTTAAAACGGCCGACCAGCCGCAGGAAAAACACTTTTCCCGAACGAAAAAAGTCAGCGACACTCTTTTTGAATCGCTGACTTTTTTTTATATAGCTATTTCCATGATACGATATCACACTTTTTTCTTCCAGTTCAAGACGATAACCGCTGCCGGCTCGAAGAGTTGAAAGGTAAACGATTCGGCAAAATAGAGTCTCACTTTGTCCATTACATGGGAGTGATAGCCGATAGACAAATCCTGTCCGAGCAGGAGACGCATATCACCGCCGCGTTGCGAAATGATATAATTCTCTTCCAGCTCATCGTTGAGTATAATCGAGCCGCCAAGCATATCTTTAATGCGCGGTAGGATCGGATAGCCTTTTACATAGCCGGATATATATTGCCACAAGTCAGTTCCCATCACCATTGCATAAGGTCCATCGATTGCGCTTTTTTTGAATTCAAGCAGGGCTTCCGTCAGGGAATTCATAAATGCATCGGGTTGGCCGGAAAAACTCACAACATCATGGTCTGTACCTTTTTTAAGGCCGGTGATATTGGCAGCAGCAAAGCCGTGATAAACGGCATCTTCTTCAAATTTGGCGATCTGTCTGGCTGCTTCTTCCATGGGATCGAGATTGATATCCTCATTTCCGCGCTCGATCGAGTCGAGCTCGCTCAGATCGAGATCGAAAAATGATCGTACCTCCACCAGTGGCTGAACCTGATGAACGCCGTATTCAAGCGATTTACCCGGCTGCTTTTTGGGGTATTCCAGCTTGCCGGTTGCAACCGAAGCTTTTTCCCAACCCCCGGGTTCTTCGACATCCACAACTTTTCTTGCCGTCAGTTTTGATTTTAGCACGATTTTCGCTTCCGTATCGATAAACTCCCACGTTTCGTCGGTCAAGGGGGCAAGATTGCGTTTAAGCATATCCATTTTATTTTCTCCTTGATTTATCGTTTATTATTCTTTTAAATTACCGATGCCGAGATTAAAAGAGGCCTGCGGTTTTGCCGATTCGCTTTCCGATTCCTCTCCTTCTTCCAGTTCCGTAATATCGCCTTCGGTAAAGAGATAGGTTCTCAACTGCTCCTCCCAGCCGGGCATATTTCTTCTCAACCATTCGATAACCATACAGGCGTGTTCAATTTCTTCCTGTTTGTTATGTTCAAGAATTTTCCTGAGATTCTCGTCATTGCTGCTGGCCACCCGCTGGTGATACCAGTCAACCGCTTCAAT
>CAZSOP010000163.1:0-8728 GCA_964608385.1 uncultured Cytophagia bacterium | reverse complement strand
CGGTTAAAAAAGTACTCATTATTCGGAAGAACCCTTTTTTATCCAGCTCTTTGAGTTTTTCCTGTGTCGATTTTTCTGTTTTTCGAAGCTGTTTGCCTATTTCCTGAAATTCCGCTTCCAATTCCCTGTGTTTGCGGGTCAATTCTTCCTGCTTTTCCTCCGAAAGCTGATTAAACTCTTCTTCTTGCATGGGTTCGCCATTCTCTTTTTGAAGTGATAATAGTTGGCTGGTCCTGGCTCGACATCAAAGCGGGTGAATTGGCTTAACGGAATCAACCGCCTTCTTTTGTTTGGAACCCTGAGCCGTGATAGATAATCCATATCTGCCCTCGCGGTTTTGACCAGAATTGAGACTAAAGAGTGTGAAAGATGTGTACACTTAAAGGCAGAAGAGTGAAATTATTGAATGCCGTTTGCAGTGAGTGTCATCGGTCTAACTTTTTTTGATCCTGCCCTCTCTGGGTCAAAAGAGACAAGGTTGAAATGTTTATGTGCCGAGCATGGTACCAGTTAATTTTTTGGGAATATCGGAAAGGGTAAATAACGCCCATCAAACGAGACCTGTTATCTTTTTTTCTCGCAAATCAAACATTTTTTGTGTATCTTTATAATCGGAAAACATCAGGGAGGCTAATTGTGCTTGTCGGAATTTCACCGCTTTTGAGTCCGGATTTGCTCGGTATTCTTTACCGCATGGGGCATGGCGACGAGATCGTCTTTGCTGATGCTCATTTTCCCGGAGAATCGCTGGCCCGGCGTCTCGTCCGCGCTGATGGCCTGAAAATCGCTGATCTGCTGGACGCGGTTTTGCCGCTGTTTGTACTGGATACCTATGTACCCCATCCGGTGATCATGATGCAGGCAGTTCAAGGCGATACACTGGATGCCTTGGTGGTAAAGCGCTATCAGGAGGTTATCGAACGTTACTGGCCTAAAACCCCGGCTCCGGAACATATCGACAGATTTGCGTTTTACGATCGCGCCAAATCCGCTTTTGCCGTGGTCATGACCGGGGAAACCGCCAAATACGGCAATATTATTGTCAAAAAAGGTGTTGTTCCGCTTAAAAACGCGACATAATTATTGATTTTGATCTAGTTTTTTTATATAATTATGTTTGATCTTTTGAACCTATAAAGAATATTGAACATGCCCAACCTTGTCGAAAAAATCAAAAACGCCGGCGTCATCGGTGCCGGCGGTGCCGGATTTCCGACACATGTTAAATACAAAGCACAGGCGCACTGGTTGCTGGCCAACGGCGCCGAATGCGAACCGTTGATGCATAAAGACCGCGAGCTGATGACCAATTTCGCGCCGGAAATCGTCAACGGCATTGCCCTCGCTGCCGGCCCGGTGGCGGCCAAAGAACTCTGGATCGGTATCAAATCGAAAAATTCAGGCGCCATTCAAGCCATTCGGGATGCCGCAAAGGATGTCGATTTGAAAATCAGAGAATTCGGCGACTTTTATCCCGCCGGCGATGAATATGAACTGGTCTATGAAATCACCGGTAAACTCGTGCCCGCAGGCGGTATTCCACTGCAAGTCGATTCCATTGTCAATAACGTCGAGACGTTTTATAATATTTATCACGCCCATCACGACAAACCGGTGATCACTACCTTTTTGACTATAACCGGACAAGTCAAAGAACCCGTCACTCTCTTTTTGCCCATCGGCACCAGCGTTCGTCACGCTATCGAAGTAGCAGGAGGGAACCTTATCGATGATTTTGCCGTGATGGATAGTGGTATCTTAATGGGCAAGCCGATTAAAGACCTGGATACGCCCATCGGCAAGACCACCGGCGGGCTCATCCTATTGCCTAAAGAACAGCGCCTGATACAGCGCTATTCCATGACCAAAAGTCAGATGAATAAGATTGGCCATTCCGCCTGCGATCAATGCAGCTATTGTACTGAACTCTGTCCCCGTTATTTGCTCGGCTATGATATTCAACCGCACAAGGTCATGCGAAGTCTGGGATTTACCCTTGCCTCCAAAGAGATGTGGAACCGCTATGCCCAGCTCTGCTGTCAGTGCGGTATTTGTACGCTCTATGCCTGTCCTGAAGACCTCTATCCGCGGGAAGCCTGCGTGCAGAGCATTGAAAATTTAAAAGAGATCGGCGTTGATAAATGGGAGGGCCCGACGGAGGTAAAAACGCATCCGATGAAAAATGAACGGCGTGTTCCCATGACACTTTTGAATAAAAAACTCGGCCTGAGGCCCTATGAAGCCGAGGCGCACTATAAAAAAACTGCTTATGAACCTCCATATGTTCGTATATTGATCAATCAGCATATCGGCGTACCTGCCCGTCCGGTGGTGACGGAAAAGCAAACCGTCGAAAAAGGTCAGCTGATCGCCGAGCCGGTATCGGATTCACCGTTGAGCGCCGCTTATCACGCCAGTATTTCAGGGCGCGTCAGCAGGGTTGACCCGGAAGGCATAACCATTGAGAGGATATAAATGAATGCAATAGGATTAATCGAACTGAACAGCATTGCATCCGGAATTCAGGCTACTGATATTCTGTTAAAGACCGCCGATGTGGAACTTTTGGTATCGCGATCGATCTGTTCCGGTAAATATATGGTAATCATCGGAGGCGGTGTCGATGGCATCCAGTCCAGCGTCGATGCCGGTCTGAGCGCGATGCAAACGCAGTCATCGGTCATCGATTCACTTGTGATTGCCAATGTTCATGATTCGATTTTTCCGGCCATCAGCGGGGCCAATGTGGTCAAAAACAAAGGCGCCCTCGGCATTATCGAGTCTTTTTCCGTGGCGTCGCTGCTGCAAGCGGCTGACGCTGCCGCCAAGGCTGCCAGCGTCGAAATCGTTGAAATCCGGCTGGCGATGGCATTGGGCGGCAAAGCATTTGTCAGTCTTACCGGAGATGTTTCCGCTGTTCATGCTGCTGTCGAATCTGGTGCTGCTGTTGTTTCCGAAAAAGGTCTCCTGGTCAATAAAGTGGTGATCCCGGCGCCGAGCAAAGAACTGTTTAAAGAATATTTATAGGACCTTGCTATGTCTGATATCGACCAGCAACTCGTTAAGGAAATCGCCCGTAAAGTTATCGAAGAATTGAATAAACAGTCTGTTTCCGTGCAGAGTACCGGTCATGTCACCGGTGTATACGATGATATCGAAAAAGCCATCTCTGCAGCCAAAGAAGCGCAAAAAATCTGGCACAAAACCCTGAAAGAGACACGGGAAAAGGTGATTTGTGCTTTACGCAAAACCATGCACGATCATGCCGAAAAATTCGCCCGCCGGGCGAATGAGGAAACCGGTATGGGGCGTATCGAGTGCAAAATCATCAAACATCATAACGCCGCAGATGCCACCCCGGGGATGGAAGACCTGGAAACGCGTTCCTGGAGCGGTGATAAGGGGCTGGTGGTAGAGGATTACGCCCCTTATGGCGTTGTTGCCGGCATCACACCCTCCACACATCCGATTCCGGTACTCTTTAACAGTACCGTGATTATGATCGCTTCTGGTAATTCGGTGGTGTTTAATGTTCATCCCGCCGCTAAAAAGGTTTCTGCGTTTGCTCTGGAAATTTTCAATAAAACCATTCAAAACAACGGCGGACCGGCCAATTTGATCACTATGGTGCGGGAACCGACCCTGGAGAGCCTCAATACCCTGATGAAACACCCGGATATTCCCATTATCGCCGCCACCGGCGGACCGGCAGTGGTCAAAGCCGCATTCGATGCCGGGAAAAAGGTAATTGCCGCCGGACCGGGCAATCCCCCTGTTTTTGTCGACGAGACCGCTGATCTTAATCTCGCAGCCTCCCATATCATCGACAGCGCAGCTTTTGACAACAATATTCTCTGTATCGCTGAAAAGGAGATCTTTGTTGTCGCTTCTGTTTTTGATGAGTTTATGAACACGATGAGCCAGGCCGGTGCTGTGCGGCTGGACAAACGGCAAATCGGGATGCTTACGGAAAAGGCATTCGAAAAAGGCAAAGACGGTCACTTTTATCCCGGTCGGCACTATATCGGCAAAAATGCAAATATTCTGGGTCGTGCAGCCGGACTCGATCTTTCCGATGATGTTCGTATTCTGTTCGGTGAAACCGAATTCGAGCATCTCTTTGTGCAGCAAGAGCAAATGATGCCGTTTTTACCGGTGATAAAAGTCAGGGACCGGGAAGAGGGTATACGACTGGCCGCCAAAGCGGAACATAAATTCGGCCATACAGCGGTGATCTATTCCAATCATCTGGAGACCATCACCCGATTTACAAAAGCGATCGATACCGATATTGTCGTCGTTAACGGTCCCAGTCTTGCCGGAAATGGCCCGCGCGCCGGGGAAGGCTATTTTTCCCACACCATCTCCAGCCCAACCGGTGAAGGTATCTGCACACCGAGAAATTTCGCCCGGGTCAGAAGATTATCGATTTATAAATCCCTGCAAATTGTTTAAATCGTCAATGCATAAATAGCAAACACAAAGGAGAACAAACAATGTCATTACAAGCAATTGGTCTGATTGAAACCCGCGGATTTGTACCCTCGCTCGAAGCAGCGGATGCAATGGTCAAGGCTGCGAATGTTGAACTGATCGGGAAAATACAAATCGGCGGTGGTTTTGTAACCGTTATGGTAAGAGGCGATGTCGGCGCTGTTAAAGCTGCCACCGATGCCGGCGCCGCAGCTGCTGAAAAAGTAGGAGAATTGATTTCCGTACACGTCATTCCCAGACCTCACGATGATGTTGAACTCATCCTGCCGAAAAAGTAATGTATGGGTGATTCCATAATGTTACGGTAATAGATTCACTATGCTGTAAAATGTATTAAAAGAATCATCTCAAGTAAAACATTATATAGGTTATTTTTATGCAAATTATGGTTTGCAATATTGGCTCCACAAGTCTCAAGTTTCAATTGATTGATATGGATTCGCAAACGATAATCGCCAAAGGCCATGCGGACAGAGTGGGATCGGAGAATGCAGCCGTCACATACTGGAAAGAAGGTGAAGAGCTGTTCCAGGCGCAAATGCACATTCCGTCACATCGCGAGGCAGTGGAGCATGCTCTTGATTTTCTCATCGATGCTGACTTTGCCATCTTGCCCGATCTCAAAGCCATCGATGCAGTCGGTTTTAAAACGATCCAGGCCGGCGATAAAAACGGTTCCGTTCTTTTGACACAGGATGTCCTGGACGCTATGGAGGATTATAAAGCTCTGGCTCCGGCTCATAATCCACCATACCTTACCGCAATCTATATGTTTCGCGAACTTTTGCCGGATACCCCTTTGGTCGGTGTCTTTGAGCCGGGCTTTCACGTTGATGCACCGGAATATGCCAAAGTTTACGGTACGCCATATGAATGGTATGAAACCTACGGAGTTAAAAAATATGGCTATCACGGCGCATCTCATCGATTTGTCACCTGGGAGACGGTCGGTGTGCTGGCCCTGGATGAGGATAATCATAAGATCATTACGTGCCACCTGGGCGGTTCCTCCTCACTCTGTGCTTTTAAAAACGGTCGTTCGATCGATACCTCAATGGGTTTTACACCTCAATCCGGTCTGCTGCAAAGCACGAGAATCGGCGATATGGATCCATACGTTTTACCCTATATCATGGAAA
The DNA here is from genome assembly GCA_964608385.1 of uncultured Cytophagia bacterium. GTDB lineage: Bacteria > Zhuqueibacterota > Zhuqueibacteria > Residuimicrobiales > Oceaniaggregativiventaceae > Oceaniaggregativivens_A. Next base: position 3,095 of record CAZSOP010000163.1, on the reverse strand, counting down.
AAAAGGGTATTGATCTGAAAACTACTCTGAAGGAATGTTCAAAAAACGCAGGTCTGGCCGGATTGTCCGGTACCAGTGGCGATATGCGAGATATCAGCCAGGCGGAAAAATCCGGAGACAAGCGGGCAAAACTGGCGCGCGATAAATTTATCTATGACATTAAACGGTACATCGGTGAATATATCGTTCTCATGCAAGGCGTCGATGCAATTACCTTTACCGGCGGTATCGGGCAACAAGATGCTGATCTGCGACAACGCGTTTTATCCTCATTGCAGTTTCTTGGACTTGAAATCGATGAAAAAAAGAATAAAGAACATGCTCAAATCATTTCAAGTAATACTTCAGAAATAAAAGCTTTGGTATTAAATACTAACGAAGAATGGGTAGTTGCTCAAGAAACGCTTAAGGCGATAAAAAAGTAGATTGTAAACAAAAGAATGCAAATACGATGAATGATTCAGCCCAACGATCAAACGTAACAAATTTGGATTTTCCCGTAAACCAACCGCATCAGCGTTTAAATGGCTCCATGCCCAAAGTCGGCATCAGGCCCACCATAGATGGCAGGAGAAGAGGTGTACGTGAATCTCTTGAAGATATCACCATGAATCTTGCCAAAGCTACAGCAGCGTTGATCAGCGAAAATATACGTCACCCAAACGGGTTACCGATAGAATGCGTTATCGCCGATACCTGTATTGGCGGTGTTGCTGAAGCGGCGCAGGCGCAGGATAAATTCGAACGACAAGGTGTTGGCGTCTCTTTAACCGTAACGCCGAGTTGGTGTTATGGTTCAGAAACCATGGATATGGATCCTTATATCCCCAAAGCAATCTGGGGCTTTAACGGTACGGAACGCCCGGGAGCGGTCTATCTTGCAGCGGTCCTGGCCGCGCATGACCAAAAGGGATTACCTGCATTCGGTATTTATGGTCGAGATGTACAGGATGCCGGCGACACCAGTATTCCCGATGATGTCAGGGAAAAAATATTGCTGTTTGTCAAAAGTGGCCTCGCTGTTGCTGAAATGAAGGGAAAATCCTATTTGTCCCTCGGATCTGTATCGATGGGAATCGCTGGTTCGATGCTAAATCCATCGTTTTTTGAAGAATTTCTCGGTATGCGCTGTGAATATGTTGACATGAGTGAATTCGTTCGCCGCATCGATAACGAAATATTCGATAAACAGGAATATGATCGCGCTATCGAGTGGGTAAAGCGCTACTGTAAGGAAGGAATGGACCCGAATCCGCCCGAAAAACAGCGGTTGCGTCAGCAAAAAGACCGGGACTGGCAAACAGTGGTAAAAATGACGCTGATTGCCCGCGATTTGATGGTAGGAAATCCCGCTATGGAACATATCGGCTATGCCGAAGAGGCGTTGGGTCACAATGCCCTTGCAGCCGGATTTCAGGGTCAGCGGCAATGGACGGATCATTTTCCCAATGGCGATTTTATGGAAGCCATTCTCAATTCTTCTTTTGATTGGAATGGCATCAGGCAACCGTATGTTATGGCCACCGAAAATGATGCCTTGAACGGGGTCGCCATGCTCTTCGGCCACTTGTTGACGAACAGAGCACAAATATTTGCCGACGTCAGAACCTATTGGAGTCCCAAGGCAGTCAAACGCGTTACCGGTGAAACCCTGGGCGGTATTGCTGAAAACGGCATCATCCATCTGATCAATTCGGGATCGGCGACTCTGGACGGAACCGGACAGATGCAAGACAACGGCAAGCCGGCGATGAAACCGTTCTGGCACATTCAGGCGACTGAGGCGGAAAAATGTCTTGCGGCGACGCGCTGGTGTCCGGCTAATCTGGGTTACTTTCGCGGTGGTGGTTTTTCTTCACAGTATCTGACCGTCGGCAATATGCCGGTTACCATGAGCCGGATAAATCTGGTAAAAGGCCTCGGTCCGGTTTTGCAAATCGCTGAAGGACATACGGTTACACTGGATAAGAAAATACATCCCGTGCTCAATGAACGCACCGATCCGACCTGGCCGACGACCTGGTTTGTGCCGATAATCACCGGCAAAGGCGCCTTTCGCGACGTTTATTCGGTGATGAACAATTGGGGCGCCAATCACGCTTCTATTTCCTATGGTCATATTGGACACTCATTGATCACGCTCGCATCAATGTTGAGAATTCCGGTTGCAATGCACAACATAGCAGACAAGCGCATCTTTAGACCCAAGGCGTGGGGTGCTTTTGGTACCCATGACCTCGAGGGCGCTGATTATCGTGCCTGTAAAACGTATGGTCCTCTATACCAATAGGATTCATTGCAGCAGGAAATTTATCTGTTGTTTTTGTGCTGCAATTTTCTCAAGTTATGGTAGGAGGGAGGCTCGGTAAAAGAGTAAGCAGAGTACTTTAACCCTTTAGATATATGCCGGAAACACAAATAAAAATTATTCGAACCAATATCGATATTACTGACTTGCTGGCTGATTTCAAACAAACGCATGCCTTGTCCGCTGATGAGCAGTCTACGATTATCAATAATGTACTGAGCAAGCGGTATCGCGGCAAGGCGACGCGATTCTCCACCAATTTTCACAAGAATGTTGCCAGTATAGAATGGGGCATTGAACTTTCCTCACCCAAGGCTGAAAATCTGCATCAACAGGCGATTTCTCAGGTCAATCAGAAAAATTTTCCCAATGCGATATCGTTATGGAAACAAGCGATCCAGGAAGAACCCTATCATCCGGATTTTTATTATTATTTAGGTATTGTTTATATTGAACTTAAAGAATATCAAACCGCTCTGAACTATTTGGAACAAACCGTGGAAATTTGCCCGGTTTATAAAAAGGCGCTATTTCTACTCGGTAATTTGTATTCCAAGATGCGGCGTTTTCAGGATGCTGAACAGTTATTGCTCAAAGCGGCCGAATTCGAAAAGCAGAATGCGACCCTGTTTGTCAATTTAGGGGCTATTTATAGCGTTACAAAACAATATGATAAGGCGGTTTTAGCTTTTGAAAGAAGTATTTCGTTTTCACCAAAGGAAATCAAGGCTTATTTCGCGTGTGAGACATGAGCGGGGCAGCGGGGAGTGCTACGAATGCGGGCAGA
>CAZSOP010000162.1:0-8849 GCA_964608385.1 uncultured Cytophagia bacterium | reverse complement strand
ATTACGGGGGTTAAATAAGTAATCTCCCAGCGCCTGCCAGTGAAAATTACACTTTCACTCAATCCTATACTAAGCCAATCAAATGGTACAATCTCCAACCTGTGTGCAGCAAAACTCTTTTCTTGGTAATCACCAATAAAAAATTCAGGAGTGTAATGTTTTAACCAGGCCATAAGACTGGTCAATTTAATATGAGGACTTTGAACCTGAAGCTTAATTAATTCATATGAAGTGGCTCGATCTGACAGCATGAGTTGCCCATGCATTCCTGGGCCCCATCTATTCTTATCTTTACCGACTTGCAGGGTTAAAAATGTTTTTGAATAAACCAAGGATGCACGATTTTCATCATGATAAATATGATCATATCCACCACGCACAAACCCTAATCCTTCACGTGTGAAATTTAATTCTCCTGGGTAATCGCGATTCCCCCATTCTTTAGTATCACGAACGTCGGTGCTAAATCCTAAATAATTGCCAACAGTGCCCCATAAAGTGATACCATTAGTCGCTTCATATACTTGTTCATTGGTTTTAAGTGAATCAGCTTTAGCTAAAAGGAGTTTTCGATGGTAAATAGGATTTAAATATAATGTTAATGGTCCATCCTTTATAGAGAACATATCAAAATTATTTTTATATAAAAAATCGGGAAATATCGCGTCAATAATATGATTAAAAGTAAGTGTTTGGACCCTGGATTTATATGCAGTTTGAATTGCCCCCGATTCAATCTTGAATTCAAAAAGAAAATAACGCAAAAGATCAATATCTACTTTTGATAACTTGTTAAACTTATTTGATTGGACAATTTGCTTAAGAGATTCAGAAATTTCCTGGCGGGTCATAGGTAATGTATTATTTTTTATCACACCTAATACTTTTCGTGTTTCCATACGAAGCAAGAAAGAATAAACCTCATGTTCTGCTGGTACAAATACAGTTTGAGCTTTTATATTGCAACAAAAAATACAAAAGAATATTAAATATATACATTGCTGGGATATCTTAAATGAATTCATAAAAATCTACTTTGTAAAATGTCCACAATTCTTTCACTGGCATGGCCGTCACCATAATGATTGCGCTGAACATCCGCAGGCGTGAAATCGTTCAGAGCCTGCTTGATTTTATCCTTATCGCTACCGGTAAGGATATTCCATCCGTCTATTACGGTTTCGATCCACTCGGTTTCCCGGCGCATGGTAATGCAGGGAACCTTGAAAAAATAGGCCTCCTTTTGCACGCCGCCGGAATCGGTTAAAATTGTTTTAGCGTTTTTTTCCAGTTGAATCATTTCCAGATAGCCGACCGGATCGATGAGGTGTATATTTTTCGCTCTTTCAATAGATTCCGCCAGGCGATAGTGCTGAATAAAACCGACGCTTCTCGGATGTACGGGAAAAACTATTTCTTCTTTGCTCTCGATCATCGCCTCGATGATCTGTGTAAATGCCTGACGGTCATCCGTGTTTTGCGGCCGGTGGCATGTGGCAAGGACATAGGATTTTGCGTCGAGGCCGAGAGTTTGCAGAATATTACCTTTTTTTTCAGCCAAATTCGAAAAATGCAGAGCCGCATCGAACATGACATCACCCGTCAGGTAAACCCCCTCCGTAATGCCTTCTTTTTGTAAATGCTCAACAGCGGTTTGGGTCGGACAAAAAAGCCGGTCGGAGAGTCGATCTGCCAGGAGCCGGTTAATTTCCTCCGGCATACGCCGGTTAAAACTGCGCAACCCGGCTTCTACGTGAGCCACGGGTATATTCAATTTTCCGGCGACAATGGCACCGGCCAGGGTGGAATTGGTATCGCCGTAGATTAGAACCATATCCGGCCGCACATCGAGCATCACCTTCTCCAAACCGATCAGCATGTTGGCGGTCTGTTCTCCATGTGGGCCCGAACCGATGTTGAGATTGAGATTCGGCCGTGGTATTTTCATTTCATCAAAAAAAAGCTGCGACATATTGTGATCATAGTGCTGACCGGTGTGCACGAGATATTCATCGCAGCGCTGCCGCAAGATCGCGGATACAACAGAAGCCTTGACAAACTGGGGTCGGGCGCCAACGATTGTTAAAATGTTCATATCCATTAATCCCATCCCTGATTTTCCAGCAACTGTTCGTCCGGTACCGGCTTGTACACCTTTGCCGGCGCCCCCATAACAATCATTCTCGGCGGCACATCACGGGTTACCACACTTCCCGCCGCGACCACGGCATCCGCTCCCACTTGCTTTCCCGGCAGAATGACAGCGTGACCTCCGATACGACCGCCGCGCCTGATGATAACCCCTTTAAAATGATTAAACCGTTCTTCTGTGCGGCCGAGAAAATTATCGTTCGTGGTATGGACACCGGGCGCGATAAAACAATAATCCTCAACAATCGAATAAGCGGTAATGTAGCAGTTGGTCTCCAGTTTGCACTTTTTACCGATTGTGGTCAGGTTTTCAACCGTGGCGTTGCGACCAATGATCGTGTATTCACCGATCGATACCTTTTCGCGAACAGCGGCACCATCGGCCACCAATACGCCCCGACCGATTTTGCTGCCGCCGTAAATCACCACCTGAGCCCCGATCAGACAGTCGTCACCGATTTGCGCCGCAGGCAATGACTGTTCATCCTTGAATATGGAGCGCTTTGAACGCATCGGCTGCTTTCCCACCACGGTGTGATCATCAATTCGAACATGATCACCGATTTCCGTCCCGGCATGAATGATAACAGAGTGCCCGATCATACAATGATCACCGATCTTAACGCCGTCTTCGATAACAACATAATGACCGATTTCACACTGTGTTCCTATCTGAGCCTCTTTTGAAATCATGGAATGCATTTTCGCCTCGGATTTTAAATTGAAAACCAGTTATTGTTTTATACGAGAAAACAGATTTTTGGTTTTTTGACGGAAGGTATTGATATCGGAATGCAGAGCGGTGATAATCTTGTTCCAGCGCTGCTTTTCCTCGGGACGTTGTTCCAGAGATTGCCGGTAATGCAGCACAAATGCCCACATGATACAGAGGATGAAACTCAACAGGGTAAAAACGATAACAATCGCCTTTTTCCGGGGAGAGCTGGGGATCACCGGTGCCGTCGCAGCATCCAGGACCTGTACCGTGGGCGTATCCCTGGCTTCCTGAATTTTGGTCTGATAATATTGCTGATTCAACAGTTGCCATACGGTTTCCTGAATCTTGACTTTGCGCATCAATTCAGCCAGTTCCGTCCCGAGCCCCGGAACCTGGTTCAGCGACGGAATCACTTCGTTGCTGTCGACAATGGCACCGTTGCCGTTTTGCAATTGCTGATATTGCTGTCTTAATTCATTCAGCTGCCGTTGTGCCCGAATCACCAGGGGATTCCGGCGTTTCATCGTTTGCAGCATCACCCCGATCTGAACCTCTTTGGCGAGAATTTCTCCTTTAAGCTCACCCGCCTGTAAAATCGATGCTTTGGTCTGTTCTTCCAGTGAAACCGCCTTGTGCTCCCTCTGAAATTCAGCCAACGCTTTGGTGGCCTGATCGAGTTTTTGATCGGTGTGCCGCAACTGAGACTCGATATAGAGACGTGAATTCTTGGCACGGGAAACGCTCTTTTCCTGATTGACGCGATCCAGTTCTTCTACAAATGCATTGGCAACATCAGCGGCCAAAGCGGCATCTCGCAAGGTTACCGATATTTTGATTATACCCTCATTGGTGACGATAAACCGGGTTATCTGTGGCATATAGAGCAAGGCTTGATCTTTGTTGTCGAAATCGAGTATCCGATACAGCGGCAGAGAATCGCTGCGACTGAAAAAGCGGCGCTGTAAAACCCGCACGTTAACGGAACGGCTTTTGAGTATTTCGGTCATAATTTCAGAGTAAGATGCCGGGGTAGGCAGAGAAATACCGGGCACGGATAAATCCGACAATGCCTGGGTCATGGACATCTTTTCCTGCTCCTGGGGTGGCATCAGCGTCGCTGTTGCCGTATATTTTTTCGGCAGCAAAAAGGCGACAATGACGGCAATAACCGCGACCAAAACCGTATTGCGGATAATCATCCAGCGGTGCTGAACCAGCAAATCGACATATTTCAGCAAATGTATTTCCTTGTTTTCAGAACTCATTCTCTTGCCGTTTTTATGATCAGGTAGACAGTTGCAAGCTGGGCGGCCATCTCCACCACCTGACGAAATGTCTGCCAAAAATCGGTATCCTTTTTCCGCGGAACCCAAATCCGGTCTCCGGGTTCAAGATTCCCGACCTCTTCGTCATCCTTGATGGCACCCGTTGCCTTGATGATTTTGGTTCGACGGGAGGCCGCATCCCAGCTATAGCCGCCCGCTCTATCGATGTAATGCTCAAGCGAAGCTCCTGCCCGATAAAGCACCCCCCCGGGATTGGATACCCGCCCGGTTACCAGCACCATATCGGTTTTTTGGGGAACAACAATGCTGTCACCGTTGACCAGAATGACATTCTGGTCCGAAGGTTCTTCCTGCATCAGCCGATGAAAATCAACCACCACCTGGTTGAGCTCACGGCTGTTTTGCTTCATGACAAAATACTCGTATTCCGTATCGCTCATTTCCTCGCGTCGCATATTCTGCAGGCGTTGATATTCTTTGTCGGTCAGGGCAAAAGAATGCCGCCGGATCAGTTTGGCTTCACGCACCAGAGCATCCCGGGTAAATCCGCCGGCCTGTAAAAGAATCTGTTTTAACGTGGTACTGTCCTTGACAATCGGATAGACGCCGGGAAACATCACTTCGCCTTCGATGGCAACAATTGGGCCGACAAGCCATTCCGGAATACGCCGGATAAAAACACGGTCATCCGCTTCCAAAAGCAGGTTCTCTTCGCTTTGGTCATTATTGAGCACGGCTTTTAAATCGATTTTACGAATTTGAACAGAAGATTTCGGATCTATCTTGGCCACTTCCGCTTCCAGTTTGTAGGCACTGCGCTTGAGGTTGCCGGCCATTAAAATCAAATCACTTACCCGCATATTTTTCTCATAGGGGTATTCCCCGGGGCGTCTGACTTCTCCGTCAATAAATACACTCTGCTCCGCCACCTGATCGGTGATGGAATAAACATTAATCCGGTCATTATGAAAAATGTGCGCAAAGACACCGGAATCCGCTTGTGCAATATCGCAGTAATAAATATTGCGTATGCCATCCGCGTCCAGTCTGCTCAATTGAATTTTTTTCGTAAAAGCGAGCTTGGTCATGCCCCCCGCCAACTCGAGAACATCTCGCAGAGATTCGTTTTTGCGCATACACAGTTCATAAACAGCCGGCCGAAAAACCTGACCCTCAACCTCTACCTGAGCGCGGCGGACAGGTACATAAATCCGGTCTCCGGCGTGCAACCACACAAACATGTGCTTTTGATCGGAGTTGATCAAAAATTCATACAGATCAACCTGATAGACCAAACTATCATCGCGGTGTATCTGCAGGTTGCGCAGCGACCCCAAACTTGTCGGCCCCCGGGCCATGAGCAACGCGTCTATTACCGATGCAAATGCACTCATCGAATAATTGCCGGGACTGTTCACCTCGCCACTTACAGATACCTGGATTTTTTTGGGTGAAAGTAAAAGTAGATGAAGATCATAGCGGCTGTAAAACTTTTTAATGCGACGCTCAAGCTCTTTTCTGAACTGCCCCATGGTTTTGCCGTTGACCTGGAAAACGCCTACAGTTGGAACATATACCTGTCCGTCGACACTGACATAAATAGTAAACTGCTGGTCGGCTTCCCCGCCGAGGTATATCCCAAGCTGGTCTCCTGCTCCAAGTCGGTAACCCTCCGAAAAAGTAATACTCTGCAATCTTTCCGGAGCCATTATTTCCTGATCGAAAATATGAAACCCGAAAATTTTATCAGAAGATTCGGCTTGTGCCGGTTGGTTAAGAGGCGCCGTGATTTGCGGTATCACCTGGTTTTGAGCCGGCCGGCTTGACGTCTGTGCCGCTGCTCCGGTAAAGATGCATAACCCAATGACGACAATGGTGCTTTTCAATCGGCTTTTCACAATGATATATTCCTGATTTATCTCCCTACGAAAGAACGGATAAATATAGTCATTCCCTCGCTTACTGTCAATACTACTCTGGCAGCAATGTTATTTTTTGATTCAGAGTGCGATCATTCGTTTGCAAACGACAGTAATAGACCCCTGCGGCAACCCGCTTCCCCCTGTCATCATCACCATTCCACATCACCGTATATACACCGGCCTCAAGACGGGCCTGTTGGATATTTCTGATCTTGCGGCCGCGAACATTATAAATACTGATATCCACCTGCCGGTTTTCATCCAGTCGGAAATCGATGAACGTGTGGGGACGGAACGGGTTTGGATAGTTCGGCAACAATACCATTTCATCAGGTATGACCGAAGAGTCTCCCACCACTCCCCTGACTTGTCGGGAATAGGCACTTTCATTGCCCCAGTAATCCAGGGCGGTAACAACGAAATAGTATTGCTCACCCATGCTCAATCCGGATAAAACAAACTCGGTTTCTTTTCCCATATCCTTTTGCCATGAATAGACGCCCGATATTTTCCCCCAATAGACTCTGTATCCCAACAGATCAGGCTCTTGCACCGCATCCCATTGCAGGCGCAAGGATTGATTTTGCGCCAAAAGGGCGGTCGTCATCATCATCCCCAGCAACAGCATCCCGCAAAATTTCAAGTACGTTTCCCTTTCTCTGAATCGTCATGAATACCATTCCCGTCAAAAAGCGTTGCGCCGCCAACCCGGATGCGTTATCTTGTGCTGATTGATTTTATAATTTAATGCCCTCGGTGAGATGCCCAACAAATCTGCTGCCTCTTTTTGCACCCAATTCGTTTTCTGTAATGCCAAAACAATCGCTTGCCGTTCCAGCGTTTCCAGTTTGAGCGTCGGCAATTCGGAATTTATAATATCCTCGCGGCGACGATTGCGGCCACCGGCAGCAAAGTAATCCTTACCGGTCATGGCCAAATGCTTGGGTGCAATGGGTTGATTTTCTCCGACGATTAATACCGCCCGCTCGATAATATTTCTCATTTCCCGGATATTACCCGGCCACGAATGATTGATCATCAGGCGCGTGGTTTCCTGAGTAAAGTCTCCGGGACTCTTTTTCAGCTCTTGTGCAAATTTTTTGCGAAAATACTGCGCCAAAAGCGCAATATCCTCCTTGCGCTCGCGCAAGGGCGGAATATGAATGGAAACAACATTTAAACGATAAAATAAATCGGCGCGAAAGTTTCCAAGCTCGATTTCCTGCCATAAATCTCTGTTGGTGGCAGCCATTACCCGCACGTCAACATGAATGGTTTTATTGCCGCCGACGCGATTGAACGCCTGCTCCTGTAAAACACGCAGGATTTTGGCCTGAGTGGAAGCATGCATATCCGCAATCTCGTCCAGAAAAAGCGTGCCGCCATCAGCCTGCTCAAATTTACCGATATGCGTGTTGATGGCACCGGTAAATGCTCCCTTTTCATGGCCAAACAATTCACTCTCCAGCAAATGCTCGTGTAAGGCCGCACAATTTACCGTAATGTAGGGTTGATTGCGCCGTAAACTCATCGCCTGAATGGCACCCGCAATCAACTCCTTGCCCGTTCCGGTTTCACCCTGAATCAATACCGACGCATTGCTCTGAGCAACCTTGTTGATGAGGTTGTATACCTTGCGTATCTCCGGATTCCGGCTCACCTTTGGATAGTAAAGCTCAAATCCGGATATACGCTCCTGATCATTACCCGACGAGAGCAATTGGTCAATGAGCTCATCATTGGCCTCGTCAAATTCAACTTTATTCATGAAATCAATGTCCGTCATAATGATTCTATACCCTCGTTATGTCATAAAAATTATACAACATTTACTCGTATGCAAAAAACCTGCCACGAATTGAAATCATCAAACCCAATCGAAAAAAACAGCAATTCTTCCAGTATGCTGTTTTTCAATAGATTACCTTGCCAAAGCAATATAAGCATTTTTTTTCATGATTTCAATTTTGAAATCATTTTTTTTCTAAATTACACTTTTGAATGACAAAAACGTAATTACAGCTTTTTTTGTTTCAAATTGAGATTGGAGAGTTTATTGTGAAACTCTTCCCAATGGGTGGTATGCAGCAATTCAGCAGGGAGGCGGGATTGATAGCGCAGAAGAGCCTGGCGAAAGTCAGATTGCTCCAGCGAGGCGCGTTCCATAACTGCATTATTTTTAAACAATTCATCAACAGTGTCGTCAAATATAAGTTTGCCGTTCATCAGAACAAGAACGCGCCGGGCAACAGCGGCAATAAAATCCATATGATGGGAAATGATCATGCAGGTGTGTCCCTTTTGTAACAATTGTCTTATCAACAATTTCATCCGGCCGACCCCTTTTGGATCCATACCTGCAGTGGGCTCATCGAAGACGATCATCTCAGGGTTCATGGCAAGTATTCCCGCAATCGCAACCCGGCGTTTCTCGCCCGCGCTCAGTGAAAACGGAGATCTGGCGGCAAACTGATCATAAGGCAAGCCAACAGCTGTCAATGCATCTCTTACCCGTATGCCGATTTCTGATTGCGCAAGACCGAGATTTGACGGGGCAAAAGCAACATCTTTTTCCACACTTTCTTCGAACAACTGCCCTTCGGGAAATTGAAACACCAGGCCAATTCGCCGGCGCAGATTGACAAAATCATATTTACGGCTCCAGATATTCTCCCCATCAACCTGAACTTGTCCGCGATAGGGTTTGAGCAGACCGGTAAAATGCTGTATCATCGTCGTTTTTCTGGAACCGCTCGGCCCCCCCAAACCAAC
>CAZSOP010000161.1:0-8858 GCA_964608385.1 uncultured Cytophagia bacterium | reverse complement strand
GTCACCTGCAGAGCATTTTATGTAATTTCTTTTTTATTGAATTTTACCAAAATTTTTTATAAAATTAATGTTCAACCATTCATGTTGTATCTAAATCCACGATCGTTTTTGCAACAACGTTGATGCCGGTTAAGGTTCGCTGTTTTTCAGACCAGTGCAAAAACAGAGTCGTTTCCTTTTTTGGCTCTCGACGTTGTTGACGGTTACTAAATTAATAAATTGAAACATCCTGTATGGTTACTGTTTAGACACCTCTGTGTCATGTGACCATCAACTAAAAAAGAGGGCTCTTATGTTGCTGGATAAAGATATGAAATTAAAAATCGGCCTGGCTGAAATGCTCAAAGGCGGTGTGATCATGGATGTCACCACGCCCGAGCATGCCAAAATCGCGGAAGATGCGGGTGCTGTCGCCGTGATGGCTCTGGAACGCATTCCCGCCCAAATACGCGCCGATGGCGGTGTGGCGAGAATGTCCGACCCCGCGATTATCAAAGCAATTCAAAAAATGGTATCCGTTCCGGTTATGGCCAAGTGCCGCATTGGTCATTTCGCCGAGGCACAACTCCTTCAAGCGCTTGACGTCGATTTTATCGATGAAAGCGAAGTGCTCACCCCTGCCGATGAGGAACATCACGTCGATAAAACAAAGTTCAAAGTACCTTTTGTCTGCGGCTGTCGCAATATCGGCGAAGCCCTGCGGCGAATTGCCGAGGGAGCCGCCCTGATCCGGACAAAAGGCGAAGCCGGGACCGGTGATATCGTTGAAGCGGTCAGACATATGCGCGCCGTTCAAAGCGGCATCAAACGCATTCACAGCCTGGGCGATGACGAACTGATCGCCGAAGCGAAAAGCCTCGGAACCTCGCTCGAAATCTTGAAATATATACAACAAAATGGTAAACTTCCTGTTCCCAACTTTTCAGCCGGGGGAATAGCCACGCCTGCCGACGCTTCTCTGATGATGCAGCTCGGGGCGGAAACGGTTTTTGTCGGTAGCGGCATTTTTATGTCGAAAGAACCCGAAAAACGGGCCAAAGCAATTGTCAGCGCCACCACCCATTATATGGATTTTGACCTTGTCACCAAAGTGTCGGAAAATCTGGGCGAACCTATGGTGGGCAAAGAAAACGCCAGACTACCGGAAGAGGAACGAATAGCCGGAAGAGGCTGGTAATGCAGAAAGATGACGACGGATGACGACAGGAATACTCGCGATACAGGGAGACTTTGACAAACATCAACAGACGCTGGAAACCCTGAATTGCTCCACGCTTTTGGTTAAAAATAAAAGCCATCTACAGCAGTGCGACGGCCTGATCATTCCGGGTGGCGAATCGACAACTCTGGTAAACTTGCTGAAAAAACACGATCTCTGGCAAAGCGTACACGAGTTCGGCCTGCAGAAGATTATCTTTGGAACCTGTGCAGGGCTTATACTGTTGGCCCATAAATTGGTATATAACCGGCTGGATTCCCTGTCGCTGATCCATATCACTGTGGAACGAAATGCCTATGGCAGACAAATCGATTCTTTTATCGATACGGTTGATCTGCAGCTGAACCATAAAAAATTGAAATTTGAAGGTGTTTTCATCCGCGCGCCCAAAATTGTCGACGTTGGCAAAGAGGTCAGAGTACTGGGGCGCTATCAGCAATCGCCGGTATTGGTTGAAAATGATTATATCATGGCCTCGACCTTTCATCCCGAAATAACGGATGATAGCTGCATTCATCAATACTTTATCGAAAAGGTACAAAAAAATAATCATGATCGTTCTTGAAGATAAAGGCATTAAACTTGTACACCACAACTTTTGGCTGGATGCCAGGAGAAAAGTGGACTTTGGTTTCGTCAGTCACGGCCATGCCGATCATTTAAAAAATCACAAGACCATTTTGGCAACACCGCCGACTGTTCGTTTTCATGCCATGCGGGCAAAACAGCAAAAAGCGGTCGAGCTGGAGTATTACACTCCCTATTTTTATCACGACCTGGAAATAAAACTCTATCCGGCAGGCCATATCCTCGGTTCGGCCATGATTCACATCACCTGCAATGATCTGTCATTGCTCTACACCGGCGATTTTAAAATAAAAACCGGACTTACCGCTGAAAAAGTTCAAATTCCAAAAACAGATATTTTGATCATCGAATCTACCTTTGGCCATCCTGATTACCGCTACTTTCCCGCACTGGATGCCCTGGTCAACGCAATTGAAGACTTTATTCAGGATACCATAAACCGGAAAAAATTACCCGTCGTTTTGGCCTATAGCCTGGGCAAAGGACAGGAAGCGATGAAAATACTCTCGGACAAGGGGTATCGGGTGGCTGTGCATCCCTCGATATGGAGATTCGCCAAGGTCTATGAGGAGTTTGGCGTCAACTTTCCGTTATGCGAAAAATGGTCTTATGACACAGACCTGTCGCATTTTGACGTCCTCCTCTTTCCGCCACATCTGAGCAGAAAACCGGAATACCACCGCATTCCAAACAAGCGTTCCGTTCTTCTGAGTGGCTGGGCAAAACAGGGCAACTCATTTTTTCACTGTGACCACCAAATTCCCCTTAGCGATCACGCCGATTTTGATGACCTGATTTCATTCATCAAACGCAGCGGTGCTCAAAAAATTTTTACCACCCACGGATTCGAACAATTTCCCGCTTATTTAAGGGAGATGGGCTTTGATGCCCGGCTGCTAACGGATACAATACAATTGTCCTGCTTATAACTAACGATCTGTATGGGTAACCCTGAAAAAATTTTCAAATACTTGTCGGGCGATGTCATCAAAGCGATGCGGCAATCGATCGAGGAGGCTCTGGATAACGAGGTCTTCTTTATCGGCTATACCGATGACAATCTCATCGTCAATCGCGTCGAGGTTATTGCCCGCGGACATAAAACCGCTGTGCCTGCGGTAACAGAGATGGCCCAGGATGGTGATGTCGTTATTCATAACCACCCAAACGGCAAATTGGCGCCTTCCGAAGCCGATCTCAGTATTGCCGGCTATCTCGATGGGTTTCAGGTGGCATTCTATATCGTTAACAACCCGGTCGATGATATCTATGCCGTGATCGAACCTTTTAGCAAAAAAGAAACCAAACATATCGATACTGAGAAGATCAAAGCCTACCTGCTTGAAGGCGGATCTGTGCGGAAAAAACTTGCCGGTTTCGAAGACCGCCGCGAACAGCGCCTGATGATCGACTATGTCTGTACCGCATTTAATGAAGACAAGATTGCTGTCATTGAAGCCGGCACCGGCACCGGCAAAACGCTGGCCTATTTATTGCCGGCCATTCACTGGGCCCTGGAAAACAAAGAACGGATCGTCGTATCGACCAATACCATCAATCTGCAGGAACAGCTGATCAAAAAAGATCTACCTTTTTTAAAAAATGTCCTCAAAAAAGAATTTCAGGCCGTACTGGTAAAGGGAAGACGAAACTATGTTTGTTTGCGCAAGATCGATGACATTGAATATGATTTTTTCCAGTTCGATGAAAGTGAAAAAGAAGAGCTCAAAACCCTGATAAAATGGGCGAAAAATTCCAGCGACGGCAGCAAATCCGATCTATCGTTCATACCTGATGAGGACCTGTGGGAAAAAATCGCTTCGGAAAGCGATACCTGCAGCAGAGCCAAGTGCCCCCACTTTAGAGAGTGTTTCGTCAATAAAGCGAGAAGACGCGCTTCTCAGGCTCAAATTCTTGTCGTCAACCATCACCTCCTCTTCGCTGACCTGGCCCTGCGCCACCATATCGGAACCGTAAGCGACGTTGCCGTTTTACCGCCTTATCAACGAATTATCTTTGATGAAGCCCACCATCTGGAAGATGTCGCTTCTCACTATTTCGGCGGCCGCATCACCCGTGCCGGCATCCTGCGAATATTATCGAGATTGCAGCGCCAGAAAAAAAACCGCATTCTTGGCTTACTGCCAAGCCTGAAAAGAAGAGTGGATAAAGAATCACACAACCTGACACCGGATCTGGTCAACAAAATCCAGAACCATCTCTCCCATCACCTCGTAAAAGAGCTCTTGCATCTCAATCAGCGCACCGACCAGATCATGGAGATTGTTTTCGAAACCATGAAAACCCTCTCCGCCGGAAATAACCAATACGAGCTCAAAACCCGCCTCAGCTCAGAGATTTCCCAAAAGCTCTTTCATCAGTCCCCTCTGGGCGATGATATGCGTGATTATTTACAATCATTAAAATCTTTTGCCTCCAAAATTCATGAACTGATCGACTGGATAAAAGATTGCCAGCGCCAGTTGAAAGCGGACTGGTCTTCTCTGATGATCGAGATCGAAGCGCAGGCGGAGCGCCTGCTCCTGGCTGCCGCCACAATTGAAAATGTCCTGTTTCAGGATGACGATCAAAATGTTCGATGGATCGAAACCCGAATCTCCAGATATGGCAATGATATCGTTCGCTTTGCCACCTCTCCACTCGATATTTCACAAACCATGGCCGAGGCTGTTTACGAAAGTTACAGCAGCGTGATTATGACATCAGCGACACTGGCGGTGGATCAGGAGTTTACCTTTTTGAAAAAGCGGGTAGGATTATCGCTGCTGCCTCCGGATCAAGTGAGCAGCCATATTCTCGAATCCCCCTTCGAATTTGAAAAACAGGTTTTGCTCATTATACCGACTGAACTACCGGCACCCAATCACCCTGATTTTGCCGAGCAGTTGTCGAAAAGCATGTTGGAAATACTTGCCACAACAGAGGGAAAAGCCTTTATACTCTTCACTTCCTATGGTCTGCTCAATAAAATCTTTCTGCAAATCAGCGGCACCCTGGAAAGCATGGGAATTACCACCCTCAAACAGGGAACCATGAACAGGCATGACCTGCTCAATCGCTTTCGCCACGACAGAGATTCCGTGCTTTTTGCAACAGACAGCTTTTGGGAAGGTGTCGACGTCGTCGGTGAAGCGCTGGAAAATGTAATGATCACCCGGCTGCCCTTTAAAGTGCCCAATGAACCCATCATCGAAGCGCGGTACGAAGCCATTGAAAACGCCGGCGGCAACGCTTTTATGGAGTATGCCGTACCTATCGCCGTCATCAAGTTCAAACAGGGATTTGGACGCCTGATCAGAAGCCGTACCGACCGCGGTACCGTGGTGATTTTCGATAGCCGGGTGGTGAAAAAAAGCTATGGCAGAAAATTTTTAAAATCACTGCCGATCTGCGATACCGCAATCGGCGATCAGAAAGAAATCGTGAATCAACTGAAATCGTTTCTCAATTCAACAGACAATTATCACTACGCGCCCCTCGATAATTGAGAAAAATATCGCATTCATCGAGCCAATTTTCCTGACATGAACGGCATAAAAGGAAAAAAGAGTTGCAGGCAAATGAAAATAAGCCCTTTGCTGTGAACCGATGCGCACATTAAAATGTACCTCAGAGTACACATTTTACCGACAGTGCGCCATGCATGGGACATTTTTTCCCACGCTCTCTTAATTTTACTGTAGTTAAAAGAGGTCTCCCGAAAGAGCTAAATTTTGGCACAGGGGTTGCACAGAATTTGGACGAATGGATAAAGAGACGGTGGCAATGAAAAAGACCATAATTATAATAGTAACGCTTTTCACTTTGGGATTATTATCCGGCCGGACAGATAATGGTACAAAGACAAAAACCCAGCTAAAGCAACCGCTTCCTGAAAAACAAAATATACCAGGGTAACCATGACAATTTCCATACCTTCGGAAACGGTTTCCTGGTAAATACTTTACAACACGCTAAACAATCCAGTCCGCTGATAAATCATTCAATGCCGCTGAGCCCATTAGAGAACAAAATAGACGTACATGCGGGCAAACATGTAGCGGTATAGCAAAACCTGTTGTCGCCTCAAGCCCAAAGAGGCGTTTTAAACAAAGAAGAAGAATGATATATATGTCCCATTTTTTCATTCTTCTCTCCCTCAAAAGCGCAGTAAAACTTTTATTCTTACTGCGCTTTTTTTATTGAATTTTTACATTATTTTTAATTCCTTATGCAGGAGAGGAGATAAAAAAATGAAAAGAGAAAAAAAATATATCCTGTTGGGGATCGCGATCATTCTGCTGGGGCTTTTGGCTTTTTTTGTCAATCATCACTGGCTAACGCTCACGCCGTCATTCATCGGTGCGCTTTTGCTGCTGGCCTGTGCCTGGTACTTTCATCAGTTACAACCGGCAAAAACCAGGTACAAATTCATGGCGGTCTTTTGTCTGGTTCTGGGTCTGCTATTGCTGGTAAAATGCCTGCCCGGATTGGGTAATTTTTGGGGAGTGCTTTTCCTGTTTACCGTATCGATCACGTTTACATCGATATACATCCGCAACGACAACCTTTGGTGGGCGGTGATTCCATCAGGTGTTTTTTTCACCCTGGCCGTCATTCAAATGATCGACTGCCTTGATTGGCTCTCCGCTAGCGAAATGAGCGCCATTTTTTTCCTCGGCACAGGCCTGACGTTTCTCTATCTATGGATCAACCATAAAACACGACATAAAACCGCATGGGCTCTGTTTGTCGCTATCGTATCTCTGCTGCTGAGCTTTCTTTTGCTGTTTCAGACCTTTTTAAGTGAGATCGATACGACCCTGCTGTTTTCATTGGCACTGGTCGTTGCCGGTATTGTTATCATTATCAGAACCCTGACAAAAGAGAAAGAAAAAAAATGACTCAAACTTCAAGAGAACTGGTACAGCGGTGCCTGAAATTCGAACATCCACAGCGAGTCCCCCGCGACTTGTGGGTACTTCCCTGGGCACGGGACCACTATCCGGAACCTCTCGCTGAAATCGAAGCTCAATATCCGGGTGACTTTATCAATGCCCTGGATGTATACAAACCCTCCCCTCGCGTCAAAGGCGATCCCTATGAAATCGGTACCTATGTCGATGAATGGGGTTGCTCCTTTATCAATATCCAGAAAGGCGTTATCGGTGAAGTCCGCGACCCGTTTGTAAAAAATATCGGCGACTGGCAAACACTCAAACCGCCTTTTGAAATTTTGCCGGACGATATGCAAAAAGCAAGGGACCAGGTCAATGCATTTTGCCATTCCACCGATAAATTTGTCACCTCAGGCTGTTGTCCGCGTCCATGGGAACGCTACCAGTTTGTCCGCGGCACCGTCAATGCGATGATGGACGTTATGGATGCGGATGAACGGGCGCTCAGGCTGTTGAAATCAATCCATGACTTTTATCTCAAAGAGGTCGAATTCTGGACAAGCACGGATATAGATGCGATCTTTTTTATGGACGACTGGGGAGCGCAGTCACAACTGCTCATACCACCGGCTTTATGGCATGAAATTTTTAAACCGCTCTATACAGAGTATGTGGAAATGGCGCATGCTGCGAACAAATTTATCTTTATGCATTCGGACGGACATATCGAGGCCATCTATCCCGCTCTCGCTGAAATCGGTGTCGATGCGGTCAATTCGCAGCTTTTTTGTATGGATTTTAAGAATCTCGCAGAAAGCGTCAAGGGCAAACTGACCTTTTGGGGCGAGATCGACCGGCAGCATATCCTCAGCTCGCCAGATCCGGATGCAGGGCGTAAAGCGGTACAGAGCGTGGTTGATCACTTGTATGATCCGGCCGGAGGCGTCATCGCTCAACTCGAGTTCGGTGCCGGCGCCAACCCGGAAACGGTAAAAGCTGTCTTTCAGGCGTGGGAGGAGCTCACCGGATAGAGAGCAAAGCCGGCCGTTACGTTTTCTTTGACCACATTATTTTCAATCTGTATAAACGATATAATTCTCAACGGAACTGTTTTTCTCTGAGGCTCTTCATGATCTGCGTGGTTCATAAAAATCTAATATCAACCAGGATCAAAGGAGGTTCGACATGAGTGACACAACCATGATTCTATTAGGCTGCGCCGGCGGCCTGTTGCCGGATATTCTCCGCCTGGTCAAAGGCCGTCACGATCCCAACATCGGCGATTACTGGAAATCCTGGACTTTCTGGCTCGGGCTCTTTTTCGCCGTGATACTCGGTGGTCTGGCGGTTTATCTGATCAAACCAACCAAGGTGGTCGAAGCCCTGGCCATCGGATTCAGCGCCCCGGAAATCCTCTCACGGCTTTTTGCAAAGGAACAGCCAAGTCGCGACCAAGACGGCACTAAAATGAGCATGCGTAGCTGGTGGGCGATTTAAAAACCATTGTTTTTTTAGCAAAAAAGTACAATTGCAGATCGCTCCGGGCATCTCTGCCCGAAGCATCTAGCCTTGTCGGGCTTTTGCCCGACGATCTTTATGCAAAGAAAAGAGTTTACCCTCAGCAAAATTCGTTTTCTCGTTCCAACGCTCCGAGACTGAAAACCAGTTATTATTATAGACAAAAAACAATAAACTTTGAAATTGAGACAATTTTTCAAAAATCGATCAGATTTATCGGGATTTTGATAAAAAATTTCAAATTGTCAAAAGTTCACTGAATTGCACACATCAGTTCTTTGAAATTCACGATATGTAGAAACCGTTTAAGATTGTAGCAAAGATAGGGAATGTCTATTAAAATTCTTTTGCGAATTATCATTGCGGTATTTTATAAAATACCGAGTTTTGCCCATGAATATAATTGTTCAAAAAAGGTTGGCTGGATACAAGTTCGATTTTATCCCAGTATCCAGGTACCTGCATTTTTAGTCGTTCTAGTTCCCTGGGATCTTCAAGGAAAAGATATTGTGGTTGCCGTTCGTGAATAAGCGTTTCCAGATTTTCCTGACGAAACATAATATCAATGGCTCTTACGCCGGCATATAGCGCCATGATTGGACCGCTGTCTCCTGCAATGACCGGATTTTCATAAC
>CAZSOP010000160.1:4057-8917 GCA_964608385.1 uncultured Cytophagia bacterium | reverse complement strand
ATCGGATTGGTCGAATTGGAAGACGCTGAAACAGGTGAAACGTTTTTGGTGGACACCGGCGACGCGGGTCTGCGGGATGAATTTTCCAGCCAGGCAGAGCAACGCAAACAGGATCGGGAACGAGTATTTAAATCCATGAATATTGATACGGTGAGTATCAATACGCAACAATCCTATATCGATCCTCTGATTCGTTTTTTCAAGATGAGAGCAAAGCGTTTTAGATAATTGGAGGTTAGCATGAATAAATGTTTAGGGATCATCCTCGTGGTTTTGGTCATTTGGGGATGTCAAAGCAAAGCACCCGAGCCGGATATCGAGGCCGACAAGGTAAGAGAATATGCCGGAGATTTGATTAACCGGGCTTTGTACAGCCAGGCCATCGATCAATATGTATATTATCTCGATCATTACAAAATCGATAGACGCGAACGTGCCAACGTACACTATATTATTGCCAATACTTATTTTGAACGGCTGAAAGATTATGAGAGCGCTCTCGGCTCCTATCTGAAGATCAAGCATTTTTATCCCGAGAGCACTCTGGTGGATGAGGTCAACAAACGCATCGTCGCCTGTCTGGAACGCCTTGAACGTTCCGGGGATGCACAGCAGGTGCTGGACGAAGCTGTTCAACTGGATCCCCGCGATGTGCGCAAAACGCGCCCGGGTGCCGTGATTGCCCGTATCGGTAAACGCGAGATTACCCAGGGCGATCTCGATTTCGAACTTGGCCAATTGCCACCCAGCGTGCGTGAGCAGTTTAACAGCAGGGAGAGGAAACTGGAGTTTCTGCGTGAATATGTTGCCACGGAACTCATGTATGATACCGCCAAGCGGGCCGGGCTTGATAAGAATCCGGAAGTGATAGAAGGCGCGTTTCAGAGCAAAAAAATGTTCATGGTGCGCAAGCTGTTACAGGAACGCGTTGCCGACAAAGTCGATATAGAGGCGCCTGATATTGAATTGTACTATGAGGCCAATAAAGAAAAGTATGCTGAAAAAAATGACGACGGTGAAATCGTGAAACAAAAGCCACTGTCTCAAGTAAAAGACAGGGTGGCTCAGGATCTTTATGCTCAGAAATATCAGAACGCTTATCAAGGCTTGATCGAAAAAATGATTATGGCCGAAGATGTCAAATTCTACGATAAAAATGTACAATAAACCTGAGAACAGGCTGTGAAAATTTTTAAGACGATTCTCTCTCTGCTGCTCTTGTTTTCAATTACGGGGTATACACAGGGTCGTATTTCGGTTGAATCAAAAGTAGATAAATCCAAAATACTGGTTGGGGATGTCATCCATTACAGTGTCATCATCACGCACGATAAGGAGGTTACTTTACAAACCTCGCCCCTTGCCGTCAATTTGGGCATGTTTGAAATACAGGATTATAACGTACACGATGCCGTTGAAACGGATTCGGGGTGGGTTCGCGAACAGATCGATTATGATATTTCTACTTTTGATACCGGTGAATATCAGATACCTGCGGTGGAATACCGTTATACCATTGGCGACGACACCACCTCTTATGCGCTGGAAACCGAGCCAATCAATATTCTGGTGGAATCTCTGAATCCGGATGAGGCCGGCGATATTCGCGACATCAAAGCACCGATGCAGCCGCTGGCGAACTATACCTTGTGGTATCTGATCGGCGGCGGCGTCCTGCTGGCTGTGATTGCGGCATATTTGATTTTTTATATTATCAAAAAGCGCCGTACCGGAGAGTCGATTTTACCAAAACGGCACTCTCCTCCACGCCCGGCGCATGTGGTTGCGCTTGAAGAGCTTGACAAACTGGCCCAAAGCGATTTTCTCGAAAAGGGAGAGGTAAAAGCCTATTATAGCCGGCTCAGCGATATCATCCGCATCTATATCGAGGGTAGATATTTTATCGATGCCATGGAAATGACCAGCGAGGAAATTTATGAAAATCTCTATCAACGCAAAATCGCTCAGGATCATTTATCCGACCTGAGACAAATTCTCTCTATGAGTGATTTTGTCAAATTTGCCAAATATATTCCGACCCGGGCTCAACAGGAAACCAGCATAAATCTGGCGGTGAATTTTGTCAATGATACCAAATTGATTTTTAGCCGGCAACCGGAAACAGCCTCGTTTGATGGGAGCGAAAAAAAGGAGGTCGAACCCTCTGAAGATGCGAGTTTAACCGTAGAAAGTGATATTGTCGAAGAACGCGAAGAAAAGGAATAGAAAAAGATGTTTCGTTTTGCAAATCCAGAGTTTTTGTTATTGCTCGGCTTCATACCGCTTATCATATGGTGGTATTTTCGCCGCAATCGAAAAATGAGCGGAGCATTACGCTATTCCAATATCGATCTGTTCAAATCCATCAAGAAATCTTCAAAGCAAAACTACCGCCATCTGTTGTTCGCTGTTCGCTTGCTGGTGCTGATTTTGCTCATTGTTGGTTTTGCCAGGCCGCAGGCCGGACGTACGGAGACTGAAGTGATTACGGAAGGAATCGACATTATCCTTGCTGTGGATGTCTCCAGCAGTATGCTGGCGGAAGATTTCCAGCCCAAGAACCGCCTGCAGGCGGTTAAACTGGTCGCCGGTGATTTTATCAAAGGCAGGCGTAACGATCGTATCGGTTTGGTGGTCTTTTCGGGACAGAGTTTTACCCAGTGTCCTTTGACTCTGGATTACGGTATTTTGTTGAGATTTCTCGATGAGATTAAAATCGGTATGATCGAAGACGGAACCGCTATCGGTATGGCGATAGCGACCTGTGTTAACCGGTTGCGCAACAGCAGTGCCGAATCCAAGGTGGTGATATTGCTTACCGATGGTCGCAATAATCGCGGTGAGCTGGATCCGGTGACAGCCGCTAGAATCGCCGAGACATTTGATATCCGTATTTATACAATCGGCGCCGGCAAAAAGGGCTATGCCATGTATCCGATCGACGATCCGGTTTTCGGTAAACATTACCGGCGCATGCCTGTACAGATCGATGAAGATCTGTTAAAAAAAGTCGCTGATATTACCCAGGGTAAATATTTTCGCGCTACCGATGAAAGCAGCCTGGAAGCAATTTACAATGAAATCAGCGAGATGGAAAAAACGAAAATTGAAGTTAAGGAATATACCCGCTATCGTGAACTGTTCGTGTATTATCTTCTGATTGCGCTGGCTTTGTTGGTTCTCGAGATTCTCTTGTCGCATACGTGGTTGAGAAGGATTCCTTAATTTTGTGCGAAAAAGGTAAACGACTATGCTGAGATTTGCAAATGTTGAATATTTTTATGTCTTATGGTTCTTGCCGATTTTAATAGCGTTTTTTGTTTTTGTGTTTCGTGCCAAACAGCGGGCATTGATGCGCTTTGGGAATCTACAGCTGATGCAGAAATTGATTGAAAACACAAGCCGGAAAAAGCAAATCTACAAAATAGCCATACTATTATTCGCTTTGCTTTTTATCGTTTTGTCACTGGCACGTCCGCAGATCGGTACAAAATTGGAAGAAATCAGCCGTGAAGGCGTTGATATCATTGTTGCCATGGATGTATCGACATCGATGCTGGCGCAGGACATTGCCCCGAGCCGCCTTGCCAAGGCCAAACACGAAGTCGAATCGCTTATCGACCGTCTGCGCGGGGATAGAATCGGCCTCATCGCCTTTTCCGGGGTTGCGTTCGTTCAATGTCCATTGACGCTCGATTATGGCGCGGCAAAGATTTTTCTCGATATTATGGATCCGGATTTGATACCGACGCCGGGTACGGCTATCGGCAGAGCGATTCAAAAAGCCATCGACACCTTTGAGCAAAAGGAGCGAAAACACAAGGTTCTCGTTCTCATTACAGATGGTGAAACCCATGAAGAGAGCGTAATGCAATACGCTGAAGAGGCCGAGCGTCAGGGTATCGTTATCTACTGCGTCGGTATCGGCTCTCCGCAGGGCGAACCGATACCCCTGCAACAGGGCGGCGGCAGTAATTTTAAAAAGGACAAAGAGGGCCAGGTTGTCATCACCAAGCTGGATGAACGCAGTTTGGAAAAAATCGCCCTGCAGACCGGCGGAAAATATTTTCGGTCGACCTCCGGAGAAGAAGAACTTGAAAAGATATATGATTTAATCTTTAAAATGGATAAAAAAGAGCTGGGGTCGCTGCAATACTCCCAGTTTGAGGATCGTTTTCAGTATCTTGTGATTTTTTCTATCGTATTGCTGGGGCTTGATCTCTTTGTATCCGATCGCAAAAAAGTAAAACGAGAATGGCGGGGAAGATTTTTGTAGAGGCTTTTATGATGCTACGATTTGTAATAATTGTTGTGATTTTGTTTGCACAGCTGTTGACGGCACAATCACCGGTTCGGAAAAAGGTGGTTAAGGGAAATGAGCTTTATGAACAGGAGCGCTACGATGAAGCGTTGAACAAGTACAGAGATGCTCAACTCAATGACCCTGAATCTCCCTTGATCCAGTACAATATCGGAAATGCGCAGTATCAAAAGAAAAAATATGATGAGAGTATCAAAGAGTGGCAGTCTTCTTTGAGTTTTGAGGATGCCCTTGAACAATCCAGAGCCTATTATAACATGGGAAATGCGCATTATCGCCGGAATAAATATCTCGAGGCGATCGAGGCCTACAAGAAAGCTCTTGAGCTCAATCCCGAAGATGAAGATGCCAAATATAATCTGGAATATGTGAGAAAAAAACTCAAAGATCAGGCACAGCGACAGAACCAGCAGCAGAACCAGCAACAACAACAACAACAGCAACAGGGTCAGCAAGATGACCAACAACAGCAAAATGAGCAGCAACAGCAGAATCAGCAGGAGCAACAACAGCAAGAGCAAGAGCAACAGCAACAGCAA
>CAZSOP010000160.1:0-3957 GCA_964608385.1 uncultured Cytophagia bacterium | reverse complement strand
AGCAACAGCAAGAGCAACAGCAAGAGCAGCAGCAAGAGGATCAGCAGCAGAACCAACAACAGCAACAACAGGCTCGGGAAAAGGAACTGTCCAAAGAGGATGCAGAGAGAATTCTCAATGCATTGAGCGAACAAAAGGATGACATGAAAAAGGCGCGTCGCCAGCAAGTCCCTGGCGGGGTTAAAGCCGCAAAAGATTGGTAAGTGTTGGACCCGATATGGTATGCAAATATACTAAAATGATTTGTTTTTTATTATTGCTCGCTCTCCCCATTCAGGCACAGACGGTGCAAATCACCGCATCCGTGGATCAGACGACACTTGTGGTTAATCAACAGCTCGTTCTGAGCGTTGAATTGACCGGAGAAGATGCCAATCGAATATCGTCTGTTCCGCCGCCGGACGGGGGTGACTATTTAAGATTTTACGGTTCACGCGGAACTTCTCAAAATATACAGTTTGTCAATGGTAAAACATCGATCAGCATAACGCATACCTTTGTATACCTGGCTGTCAAGGCCGGTTCTTATACAATCCCACCGGTTACCATTCAATACAAGGATAAAACCTATCAGTCAAACTCAATTCCGATCAGCATTACCAAAGCGGGCACGTCGTCTTCGGGGTCTCAGGGTGAACGCAATGTGGATGACAGCGAGGAGCTGTTTTTAAGGGTGCTTTACAGCAAGCAGCGGGTTTATCCCAATGAACCGGTTATTGTTACGTTTCGAATCTATGCCAAGGTCAGCGTCACCGGAATTAATCCGGTTCAGATGCCTGAAACCACGGGTTTTTGGGCGGAAGAATTTGATTTGGGGACGCGTTTGCAGACGCAGCACGAAGTTTATAAAGGCGTTCGCTATGCGGTGGCGGATATCAAAAAATACGCGCTGTTTCCCACCTCGTCCGGCAAAAAAACCATCGGTCCCTTGAAACTGGATTGTCAGGTACGGGTACGGGATCGCAGAAAATCGCGGGATATTTTTGACTCTTTTTTCAATGATTCTTTTTTCAGCAGAACGGTTACCAGGACGATTTCCTCAAAACCGGTGGCCATCGAGGTTTTACCGTTTCCGGCGGAGAACAAACCATCGGGTTTCAGCGGTCTTGCCGGCCGTTTCGATCTGAATGCTACTCTGGATAAAAATAGCGTCAAGACCAATGAGGGGATCACGCTTCGGGTTAGACTATCCGGACAGGGCAATATCAGCATTATTCCAAAACCCGATTTGTTTATTCCGGCCGATTTTGAACAATATGAACCCACTGTGACGCAAAATATCAACAGAAGCGGAAACGGCATCAGCGGTCATAAAACCTTCGAGTATGTTTTGATTCCGAGATTCCCGGGTCAACAGCGGATTCGTCCTTTTGCCTTTAGTTATTTTGATACCGGTAAAAAGGATTATGTGACGTTACGATCACCTGAATTCACGATTAATGTTGAAAAAGGAGACCAGGAGTACAATAGTGGTGTTGGTTCCGGTTTCAGCAAAGAAGAGATCGAGTTGATCGGTCAGGATATTCGGTTTATCAAACTCCACAGCCCGCGTTTTTCAGCCCTGGAGAGCCGCTTTTATCGATCGTTCTATTTCGTCGTTTTGCTGGTTTTTCCGGCTCTGTTGTTTTTGATTGCTTTGACCTACCAGCGTCACATAGAAAAGCTGAATAAAAACCGGGCGTATGCGCGCAGCCGAGGCGCAAACCGGCTGGCGAAAAAACGACTGAGCCAAACCAAAGCCTGTCTCGGCGAATCTACCCAAAAAGAATTCTATGCGGAAATGAGCCGTGCCCTGCTGGGATTTGCCGCCGACAAACTCAATATATCCAGTGCCGGTATTATCTCGACCGAGCTGGAGAAGAGCTTAAAAGCCAGGGGGCTTGACGCGGAATTGGTGGACGGCTATATCGCTCTTGTTCAAAAATGCGACCTCTATCGCTTTGCCACGACATCCAGCAGCCGTGAAGAGATGGAACAAATATTCAAAAAGGCCAAAGAAGCAATCATAAAACTGGAAAAGGCGTTGTAAGTGTATGATGACGAGTTTAATGATATTGATGTTTTTGTTTGTGCCCCAGGCCGATCTCGGGCAGGCCGGATTTTATTTTGAAAACGGAAACCAGCTCTACCAGAACGGCAACTATGAGGAGGCCATTTCGCAATACCGCTCGGTTATCGGGCTCGGCTATGAAAGCGAGTCTCTCTATTACAATCTGGGCAATGCCTTTTTTAAGCTCAATGATATCGGTCACGCCATTCTGTACTATGAAAAAGCCAAAAAATTGGCGCCCAGGGATGCAGATATTTTGCACAATCTGAAAATTGCCCGGGTGTATGTGGTCGACAAAATCCAGGTTCCGAACCCCGGATTCATTATTAAACAGTGGCATCGCCTGATTACCTTTTTTAATGCGCATCAACTTTCAGTGATGATGCTTGCGTTTTATGTTTTCTTTTTATTGACCCTGATTTTTTATCTTGTTATCCGCCAGAGCCATATTAAAAGCCTGATCAAATTTCTTGTTTATCCCTCCGCCGTTGCTTTTGCAGTATTTCTCCTGCTTTTTCTGCTCAGACTCGATTATGACCGCAATCATCAACGCGGTATCGTTCTTGAGGAAAAGGTGACCGTCATGAGCGCTCCCAGCGAGGATGCCAAAGAGGTCTTTTCCATCCACCGGGGTTTGGAATTGATCATTGCAGATCAATCCGGTGACTATTATCGAATCCGGTTGGCAGACGGCAAAGAAGGATGGTTACCCGGCGACGATGTGGGTAGAATATAACGCCGATTTTGACCCGATTATGCAGACATTCCCGCCTGAATTTGGAACAAAACCTCACTTTTATACGTTTTATAAGTAGAGCGTAAAGCAATATCAGCACACAATATTTTCGCCTCTTAACCGTATATTATAATAGTTGGTTATCAGGCGGACAGAGTTGTCGATTTAGTTTGCCTAATGAGAAAACTCTTTGTATATTGGATTAGGCAAACAAATACTGGATGAATAGGAGGCCTAAAATGAAGGCATTAAAACGATACGTTATTCTGTCAGCCGTGTTGGTGTTTGCGTTATATTTTAGCGGGTGTTATACGCAAATTGGTAGACCCCCTGCTGAATATAGCGATGATTATTATGAAGAAGAGTATTATGCAGATGATTATTACGAACCGGTTGAGGACGAATATGTAGATGAATATATCGATGAGGAAGGTAATCGCAGGGTTGTCTACCACCGGGAATACGACGGCATCGATGAAGTTCATATCCATCACGATTATCCCGTCTTTTTGAACAGTTATTGGTATGAGCCCTTTTGGTACGCCCACTCCGGTTATTGGTGGCGATATCATCATCATTGGGATCCCTATTGGGGTTATTCGTCCTATTGGGGCGATCCCTGGTATTGGGCACCGATCTCCTTCTATGGCGGATGGGGATATTATAATTATGGATGGGGCGGATACGGTTATCATCACGGTGGCTATGGGGGTTACTGGGGATATGATTACGCTTATACCGTGCAAGAACCGCGTAGCTTTACGCGGCGCGGTCTGACGGCGCGTACGCCGAGCCGTTATGATTATTCTTTCGCCGAAAAAAGTTCCAGGCGCAGCAGCACCTTGCGACGGGCGGAGAGCGGTAGCAGAGGCGATATGGTGACCAGCCGCCGCGGCGTTACCACATCAACCGATCCGGATTATCAAACCTCGCGTCGGGGTGTTAACACCGGCGGTGACCGGCCGATGTCGACAACACACCGGCGCACGACGACATCCGCTAGTGAGAGCGCTGAATCGTCAGTAAACACGCGGAGATCATCGAACAGCCGTTCCTATGAACAGCCGAGCAGCCGCCGTTATATTCGAACCGATCTCGGCAAACGCACGAGTGACAGCCGTTCACGCTCAACTGTCGACCGTAGATCGCAGTCATCCTCGTCATCATCCTC
>CAZSOP010000159.1:0-8924 GCA_964608385.1 uncultured Cytophagia bacterium | reverse complement strand
TCAGCGTTCTTGGCGAGCTTGGCGGTTTTGGGTACGCATTAACCGGATGATCCTAATTCTTTTTAATCATTTCAATTCGGGGGAGCGTCTTCCTTAATTGGTTAATTCTATAAGTTCATATATTTAATTTACTTAGTCAAAATCGTTGAAAAGAAAATCTTGCTTTCAAGAGCTAAAACATTTATATTGACATGTGTTTTTACAACTGAAACGAGATAAAGCGATACTGGCGCCACTTGCCGGATGGACGGATACGATTTTTCGTCGTTTGTGCAAGCGTTTCGGCGCTTCTGTTGTTTATAGTGAAATGGTCAGTGCCGAAGGAATTATATACCGAAAAAGCAAGACGCTGGCTTTATGTTCTTTTACAGATAGCGAAAGACCCATTGGCATTCAGATCTTCGGCAAAGAACCGGATCATATGTTACAGGCGGCTGTATGGTTGCAGCAACAAAAACCGGATTTTATCGATATCAATTTTTCCTGTCCGGTCGCAAAGGTGGTTAAAAGAGGAGCCGGCGCTGCACTGCTGCGGGAACCTGAAAAAATGGTTGCTATTGTCAGAGCACTCAAACAGGTTGTTTCGATTCCGGTGACGGCAAAAATTCGCATGGGATGGCAGGATAATCAGGCAGTAAAGATCGCCGGGGAGTTGGAGCAGGCGGGTATCGATGCTTTAACCATTCATCCCAGAACGAGGCAAATGGGGTTTACAGGTGATGCAGAGTGGAAAGTGATCGCAGAAATCGTCCATGCCGTTTCTGTGCCGGTTATAGGCAACGGTGATATTCGGACGCCGGAACAGGCAAAGCAAATGCTGGATCAAACCGGTTGCGATGCAGTGATGCTGGGGCGTGCCGCTATGGGGAATCCATGGATTTTTGAACAGGTATCGAGTTACCTGGCCTCGGGAACTGTTCTTTCGCCTCCGTCTGTTAAAGCGAGAATAGAGGTTTGCCTGCAACACATTGAGGGGGCAGTAGAGTTGTACGGAGAAAAACGTGCCCTCTTTATTTTGAGGAAACAGATCAATAAATACTTGCAAGGCTTGGCTTTTATTTCAGATTACCGTCCCGGCTTTTTTGCCTGCCGGTCGGCAGCAAAGCTGGTACAACAGATTGTGCAGTATGATGAGTTTTTGCAAAAATATAATGAATCCCGATTGAGCAAGGATCAAGGTTAACCTGAAGGAGGCGTGAATGAAACCGATCAACGTTCTGATTATGGGAGCCGCGGGGCGGGACTTTCATAATTTTAATACTTATTTTAGAAACAATAGCAGATACAAAGTCGTGGCGTTTACCGCCACTCAAATCCCCAATATTGAAGGGCGAAAATATCCGGCAGAATTGGCAGGTAAATCATATCCCGATGGCATTCCGATCGAACCCGAAGAAAACCTGGCTGACCTGATTAGCAAAAACGATATCGATCAGGTTTATTTTTCCTATAGCGATATTTCAAACCAGTACGTTATGAATCTGTCATCTTATGTCAACAGTCTTGGCCCCTCTTTTGTTCTTGTTGGGCCAAAGCAGACGATGCTAACATCCCGGGTGCCGGTGGTTTCGGTTTGTGCGGTTCGGACCGGTTGCGGTAAGAGCCAAACCACCAGACGTATTGCGGAAATCTTGAAAGAGAAGGGGAAAAAAGTTGTGGCTATCCGACATCCCATGCCCTACGGCGATCTGGTGGCCCAAAAAGTTCAGCGTTTCGAAAGCCTCGATGATCTGAAAAAACACAATTGCACGATTGAAGAGATGGAAGAATACGAACCCCATATTGTGCAGGGCTCCGTGGTTTATGCCGGCGTCGATTATGGTGAAATTTTGAAACAGGCTGAACAGGAAGCTGATGTTATTCTCTGGGACGGCGGCAATAATGATCTGCCTTTTTATAAACCCGACCTCCACATCGTCGTCACAGACCCGTTAAGAGTCGGTCACGAATTAACCTATTATCCCGGTACGGCAAATTTACGCATGGCGGATTGCGTTGTGATCAACAAAGAAGTTGAAGCATCCAATGACGATATTCAGACTTTGCGCCGGCATATACGACAAGTCAATACGCGAACGAAGATTATCGATGCCGCTTCACCGATTACATTGGAAAAAACAGATGTGATAAAGGATAAACGCGTACTGGTGATTGAGGACGGTCCGACCCTGACGCATGGTGAAATGAAATATGGAGCCGGTATTATGGCCGCGCACCGATTCGGAGCAAGGGAGATTGTCGATCCGCGTCCGTTTTTAAAGGGAACGCTGGTTAAAACGTTTGAAACCTATCCGGATATCGGCCCCTTGTTGCCGGCTATGGGATACGGCGACAAACAGATGCAAGATCTCCAGGACACCATCGATGAAGTAGATTGTGATGTCGTGATTATCGGAACTCCGATTGATTTGAGACGTGTAATTGAAATAACAAAACCCAGTACCCGGGTTTTTTATAATTTACAGGAAATCGGTGTGCCGACTTTTGAGGACATCCTGAAAACGTTATAAGCTTAGCGCAGATATGAATCTTTAAATGGAATTTACGGACAAAGAAAAGATCGCTGTGGTTGCACTCGGGGGAAATGCGATCACCCGCGAGTTTGAAGAGGGCGATATTTATCAGCAATTCGCCAATACCAGGCGGGCGTTGGTCGGGGTGGCGGACTTGATTGAAAAAGGATACCGGATCGCTGTCTCGCATGGCAATGGTCCTCAGGTCGGCCACGCTTTGATCCGGGTGGAAGAAACACGAAAGGTCGTGCCTCCGGTTCCGCTCGGGGTTATCGTTGCGGATATGGAAGGGGGGATGGGGTATATGATCGAGCAGACCTTGCAAAACAAGCTGTTATTGCGAAACGTCAAACGCCAGATCGTCACCATTTTGGCTCAGGTTATAGTTGATCAAAGTGATCCATCCATGCAGAATCCAACAAAATTTGTCGGCCCTTTCTATCCCAAAGAGAAAGTAAAAGAACTCGAAGAAAAGCGGGGTTATATCATCAAGGAGGATCCCGGTCGCGGCTATCGCCGCGTTGTGTCCTCACCCGTTCCACGACGGATCGTAGAGGCGGCATTGATTAAACAACTTGTTTATCAGGGGACGGTGGTTATCACTGTCGGAGGTGGTGGAATACCGGTTTACGAAGAAGAGGACGGACGCCTCGAAGGCGTGGATGCTGTTATCGATAAGGACCTCGCTTCCATGGTGCTCGCCTGCGAAATTAAAGCACAAGAGCTTTTTATTCTTACCGGTGTGGAAAAGGTCTATCTGCATTTTAATACGCCTGAACAAAGAGCAGTGGATTTGATGACGGTTAAGGAGGCGCGGCATTATTTTGATGAAGGACATTTTCCGATGGGAAGCATGGGACCGAAGATCAAAGCAGCGATAGCGTTTTTGCAAAATGGCGGTGAACGGGTAATTATCAGTTCTGTTGAACGAATGCCGGAAGCCATTGAAGGCAAAACCGGTACGGTGATTATACGATAAGAGGATTTGATGAAGACAACGTCAAAGGCAAAAAAAACAAGAATTGAAATAAACAAAGAATGGTGTAAAGGGTGCGCTATCTGTGTCGAGTTTTGTCCGCAGAGTGTATTGGAAATGCGGGACGGTATCGTTCATATACGAGATTTAGATGCCTGTACCGCCTGTCAGTTATGTGAAATTCGCTGCCCGGACTTTGCCATTCACGTTATAGATGAGTATAAATAAGAGACAGGTGAAGATAAATGGCAACGAGTCGAACCAGAATTTTATCCGGAAACCACGCCTGCGCTGAAGGCGCTCTGGCGGCAGGTGTGCGGTTTTTTGGGGGATATCCGATAACCCCTTCCTCAGAAATTGCAGAGGAATTATCGCGCGCGATACCCCAACACGGTGGTGTTTTTATTCAAATGGAAGACGAAATCGCTTCTATCGGATCGGTTATCGGCGCCTCTATCGCCGGCAGCAAGGCAATGACCGCGACCAGTGGCCCTGGATTTTCATTAATGCAGGAAAATATTGGTTATGCCTGCATGGCCGAGATTCCCTGTGTGATTGTCAATGTCATGCGAGGAGGGCCGAGTACCGGTTTACCCACCATGCCGTCGCAGGGTGATGTTATGCAGGCGCGCTGGGGAACGCATGGAGATCATCCCATTATCGCCCTGGCCCCTTTTAGTGTTCGCGAGACGTTTGATTTGACCATCAGGGCGTTCAATTTGACTGAAACCTTTCGAACCCCGGTTATTCTGTTGCTGGATGAAATCATCGGCCATGTCAATGAAAAATTGACGTTTCCGGACCCTGAAGAAATCAAGGTCGTCGACCGAAAATCAGGTCGAAAAATGAATGGTCAGGATTATCTTCCTTATCGGGTCACTGAAAGCGGTGTCCCGCCAATGATAAGTTTTGGCGAGGGGGCTCGATATCACATTACCGGCCTGGCTCACGATGAGACCGGCTTTCCGACCAATGATCCCGAAAAAATTGATAAGCTTTTGCGTCGCCTGAATTCTAAACTGGATAACCATCGTGATAAAATCGTTGAGGTTGAATATTTTAATATGGATGATGCTGAAATCGGCCTGGTCGCCTATGGCTCTACGGCCCGATCCGCACGATATGCCGTGCGCAGTGCCCGGGAAAAGGGCATAGCGGCCGGCTTGATCCGGCCACGGACCCTGTGGCCCTTTGCTGACCGGGAGATTAACGCCTATGCTGATCAGGTAAACGCCTGGATTGTGCCAGAGATGAATCTCGGACAAATCGCTACTCAGGTAGAATGTGCATCCCGGTTTAGCCGGCCGGTACATCGGATCAACCGCGTCGATGGAGATCCGATTAATCCGATTGATATTTTGAAAAAAATTGAGGAACTTGTATAGATGTTTGACTATGAACAATATCTGCGTAAATCAAAAATGCCCTTGATATGGTGTGCCGGATGTGGTGACGGTATTGTTATGAAAGCCATGTTGCGGGCCATTGACAAGCTACAGATTGCCAAAGATGATATTTGCATGGTTTCCGGCATCGGATGTTCAAGCCGGTTACCCGGTTATCTTGATTTCAATACCCTGCATACCACCCACGGGCGTGCTATTACGTTTGCCACCGGAATCAAGATGGTAAAGCCGGAGCTACACGTCATCGTCATTACCGGTGATGGCGATGCCACCGCCATCGGCGGTAATCATTTTATCCATGCGGCACGGCGCAATATAGATCTGACGATAATCCTGTTCAACAACCACATTTATGGGATGACCGGAGGGCAGGTATCTCCAACCACTCCGTTTGCAAAATACGCGAGCACGGCGCCGTATGGCAATATTGAAAATCCGTTTGACATCAGCGGGCTGGCCGCAGCGGCCGGCGCCTCTTTTGTCGCCCGCGGTACGGCTTATAATGCTATTCAACTCGAGAAGCTGATACAAAAGGCGATTGAAAAGAAAGGGTTTTCTGTCGTTGAAGCCATGACCCCTTGCCCCACAACCTATGGCCGGCGCAATCGTGAAGGCACCGGTGTGGATATGCTTTTATATCAAAAAGAAAATTCTATTCCGGTTGCCAAAGCGAACAAAATGGAAGCAGAGAAACGACAGGGCAAGATCGTCACCGGCGTTCTGGTCGACCGGGAAAAAGCCGAATGCCGGCAGGAATACCAAAATATATTGGATCATTTTTCAAAAAAGGAGAGGTCGACTCATGAGTTTCCGCTATGAAATTCGATTAAGCGGTGAAGGCGGTCAGGGATTGGTATTGGCGGGCAAGATTTTTTCTGAAGCGGCGGGTATTTATGGTGATCTAAATGCCACCCCAAGTCAATCCTATTGGCCTTGAGGCAGGGGGGGGGCGAGTCGTTCCGAGGTGATCATATCGGATGAAGATATCGACTATCCCAAAGCTGTAGACATCGATCTCTTGCTGGCCCTGACGCAAGAGTCCGTGGACAAGTATTATCAGGATGTCAAGGAAGATGGTGTTGTTGTTGTGGATGAAGATAATATCAAGCAATTGCCCTCGGGTCTCTTCAAGGTGCATAAGGTTCCGGTGATCCGCCTGGCTCGCGAAAATCTTGGCCGCGCCCTGGTCGCCAATATCGTGGCTTTAGGCGTTATTGCCCGGATTAGCAAAGTTGTTTCCGAGGATGCGCTTAAAAAGGCTATTGAAGCCAGAGTCCCCAAGGGAACAGAAGAGCTAAACCTGAAGGCGTTTGAAACCGGTATGAAGGCCTATTCTGAAATTGAATAAAAGTCGATTTGGATTTGTTAGAATTTGCACAAAAAGGAATTATTATGGAACAAACGCTTGCCATTTTTAAGCCGGATTGTATTGAACGAAAACTAATGGGCAAGGTCATCACCATGATCGAGAATGCAGATTTTACGATACTCGATATAAAAATGGTGCAGTTAACAACAGCCGCTGCCCAGGCCTTTTATGCTGTACACAACGGCAAGCCTTTTTATGAAAAATTGATCGAATTTATGACTGAAAATCCGATTGCCGTCGCGGTCCTGGAAAAGGAGGACGCTGTACAGGCCTGGCGCGATTTGATGGGGGATACGGATCCGGAAGGCGCCGAGGATGGTACGATTCGAAATGAATTTGGTGAAACGGTACGGCGAAACACGGTACATGGGTCTGATTCAGTGGCTCATGCAAAAGAAGAGATTTCCTTTTTTTTCAGTCGAAATGAACTTTTGCGAATAAATCCATAAAAATCTTGATATTGATCAAAAAATGAATTAAATTCATTTTCACATGATTTTTATCTTGACTATTTATTGATTAATTACTACTTTTTCCGTCGATTTGAACAGGGATAAATTAAAAATACGCATCTTCCATGAAGAGGAAGGCAGCATCCGTCAGCAGTTGCAGGTGGATGCGGCAGCGCTTTCGCTGGAAGATTATACTGAATTTGTCAATCCCATTCATCTCGATCTCTCTATTGCAAAAGTGGGGAGAACCATCACCATCACTGCGGACATTGAGACCCGTTGTTTGATGGAGTGCGATCGCTGTCTGGAACCCTTTGATTATTTGCTCAGGGATAATGTTAAAGTGGTATTGAGCACAGACCAGCAGTTCCGGGATGAAGAGGATGATGACATTTCGTACATAAGCGAATTTGAGAATGAGGTGGATTTAACCGAGCCGATTCGCGAAACGCTTTTATTATCCTTGCCACAAAAGCGGTTGTGTGAGCAAGCGTGCAAAGGATTGTGTCCTCAATGCGGAAAAAATCTGAATGTAGAGAGTTGTCAATGCAAAGTGGATAAAACAGACCCGCGATGGGATAAATTGAAGATATTATTGAATAAAAATAACGACAAGTAGAGGAGTATATGGCAAATCCTAAACGGAAACATTCGAAATCACGTCGGGATAAAAGACGCGCAAATTGGAAAGCATCGGCGCCGACAGTAACGGATTGCTCGAATTGCGGGCAACCGAAATTACCCCACCGCGCTTGTCCAAATTGCGGTTATTATAAAGGACGTTCAGTTTTTTTACCGAGAGAATCCTAATTGGCTTGAATCCTGCCTTCCTTTTCCATGTCATATGTAATTTTTAATAGCAAACGATGAAAATTTAAGCGGAGTGTTGTGGTGATTAAAATTGCTTTAGATGCTATGGGTGGTGATAACGCTCCCCATGATATTGTACATGGCGGAATTGAGGCGGCAAGGCATTCAAAGGGACGATTCGAAGTCGTGTTGGTGGGCGATAAAGAATGTATACAACCCGAGATTGACCGGCATTTTCGTACCCATGAACTGCCGATTTCAATTGAACATGCGTCACAATCCATAACCATGGATGAACAACCGACTATCGCTCTGAAGAAAAAGGATTCTTCCATTTCGGTGGCAATACGATTACAGCGTGAAAAAAAGGTGCACGGCGTTATAAGTGCCGGCAATACAGGCGCTGTAATGGCGGCAGCGCTTTTCGGCCTTGGGCGCGTTGAAGGCATCCGGAGGCCGGCAATTGGCTCTTTATTGCCAACAGAAGTGGGGCGTACGCTGCTGCTTGATGTAGGTGCAAATTCCGACTGCCGTCCGGAGGATTTACTCCAGTTTGCCCTCATGGGCAGCATCTATTATTCACATCTCTTTGGAGAAATGTCCCCGACAATCGGTTTGCTCAGTGTCGGACATGAATCGGTAAAAGGCAACGACACAACCTTAAAGGCAAACGCTTTGCTGCAAAAAAGTTCTCTCAACTTTATCGGTAATGTAGAGGGCGGAGATATTCTTAAAGGCAAAACAAACGTTGTCATATGTGATGGTTTTGTCGGAAACATTATATTAAAATTTGCAGAAAGTTTACACGGTCTTTTCAAAGTCAGTATGGGGCGGCTGGTGCGGAAATATCTGTTTTCACAAATCGGGGCCATACTCATGCGACCGACTTTTGATGGTATTCGTAAACTATTCGATTATCAGGAATATGGCGGCGCAGCTTTGTTGGGGATCAAGGGCGTATGCGTCATCGCCCATGGACGGTCTTCTACCCGCGCCATTCAAAATTCCATTCTCGCTGCCTATAAAATGGCTGTCGAAGATATTAATACCCATATCCGGACAAAACTAACGGAGTATTTGCAGGACGATTAGATGGTACAAGATTAGCATAATCACTATCTGGAGATTCTATTGAAGGCTACACCAACGTCGATGATTATCGGTAGTGGATCCTATGCACCGGAAAAAATTTTAACAAACCAGGATCTCGAAAAAATTGTAGATACAAACGATGAATGGATTCAGACACGAACCGGAATGAAGGTGCGTCACATTATCGCAGATGATGAAAACACTTCGGATATGGCTGCCAAAGCCGCCAGCAAGGCAATTGCGGATGCCGGTATCAGTGCAAAAGAAATCGACCTGATTATCCTCGCTACGATCAGTGGCGATGTC
>CAZSOP010000158.1:0-9034 GCA_964608385.1 uncultured Cytophagia bacterium | reverse complement strand
GCTTGCCTCCGGAACTTACCACATAACGGACGGGATCGTAGAGTGAATTCGGTTTTCTGTCTCTAAAAACGGCCGTCGTCCGTTCATTCAGGGCGTCGCGATATTGTGAAATTTTCTTTTGCACGCTTTTGCTTTATGAAATTACGATAAAAAAAGTGTCCGGCCATTTTACCGATAAACCGGACACGAAAAATTTTGTATATATTCTAAAAATACAATTTGAATGGAAGACAAGCAAGCAAAAAATCAGGCCAACCCATGACAGGTATTATCGGTCACCCATTATAATTCGGGGAATCCCTTTGTGCCTTTGGTCACCGCTTGCTGAAATCTGGTTTGGTCAAAAATCGCATTTTTCAAAGAGGCTTCGCTGAGATCGGCCCTGGAGAAAGAAGCACCGGTCAGGTCACACCGTTCAAGATGTGCGTTCTTAAGATTAACCTGCTCCAAAACCGTTTTTCGACAATTGGCCCGTTTCATTCTCGCCCGCTCCATGTTGGAGCCGCTGAGATTGGCATTTTCAAGGTTTGAGCCGAAAAGACTAATATGATACATATTGGCGTTTTGAAGCGATGCATTCTCCAGGTTGCAATCCTGCAGATTGGCGTCTTCCAAATTGGTATTATCCAGATTTGCTCCAAGCAGATTGCTGCCAAAAAAGAAAGCTCCGGTCAAGTTGGCCCCTTTAAGGTTTGCCCTCTCAAAATTCGCATTGTTCAGATTGGCTTTTGATAAATTCACCCCTTCAAGATTAATACCCTTCAAATTTTCATATGACAAATCGATGCCGCTCAGGTCATACCCCGCCAGAGATTCGCCGTTTCTGATTTTTGCAACAACTTGTTCCCTGCTCATCGAAGGCATAAACAACTCTCCTATTTATAACTCTCAATGGCTTGTTCAACTGATTTATAGTCCGAAAAAACGGAATCGAGTTTTGTGATTTGAATGGGCCGGCGTAACCTGTCATTGAGATTGGCCAGTCTCAAATCTCCGCCGCTGCTCCTCAAGCTGGTCAGAGCGCTGATCAATACGCCGAGGCCGGAACTGTTCATCCAGCTCACCTGCGACATGTCGACAACGACTTTGACGGTTTCATTTTTTAACGCTGTGTCGATTATGTTGCGGAAATCTTCATTCTCCGTCCCCCCCATCAACTCCCCTTTGAGTTTAAGAACAACAACATCATTTTGAACTGATTCCTGAATATCCATATATCCTCCTTAATTATTCATGCCGAAGCGCGGTGATGGGATCAAGGCGAGCGGCCTTGCTGGCAGGATAGACGCCGAAAAGAATCCCGACAAAAGAACAAAAAATCAGGGCACCAAAAACCACAAATAGCGGCACAGCAGCAGGCACAGGTGAAACCATGTCGACAAATTTTGCCAATGCCAGCCCAAGCACGATACCGATAACGCCTCCGACTTCACACAGCACGATCGCTTCCACCAAAAATTGCCATAGAATGTTGCGCTTCTTTGCCCCGATAGATTTTCGGATACCGATTTCACGCGTTCTCTCGGTAACGGACACCAACAGAATATTCATAATACCAACGCCGGCGACGAGCAGTGAAATAGACGCTATCGCTATACTCACAATACGGGCAATTTTGGTTAAATTATTGAAAAAATCCACCATGGTGTCATTGGAGTAAATTTCAAA
This sequence comes from uncultured Cytophagia bacterium, assembly GCA_964608385.1. Classification (GTDB taxonomy): domain Bacteria; phylum Zhuqueibacterota; class Zhuqueibacteria; order Residuimicrobiales; family Oceaniaggregativiventaceae; genus Oceaniaggregativivens_A. Next base: position 7,366 of record CAZSOP010000158.1, on the reverse strand, counting down.
ATCATTCCCTTCCCCCGGCGGTACCTTGCGCACGGCACGCATGACGCCGATGGTCTGTTCCATGGTCGCATCGAACAACTCGGCGCTTCTTGCCTGTACAGTGATATTCAACGAGCGTTCCTTGCCAAACATATCAATAAACGGTCCGATCGGAACCACCACATAATTATCTCTGCTGTTGCCGAAAGCGCTGCCTCTCTCGGCAAAGACACCGATGACCTGAAAACGAACACCGCGTATCTTGATTTCTTTTCCGAGGGGTGACTGAAAAGGAAACAGTCTTTCCGCCACCTCCCTGCCGATAACGGCAACAGGGCGGTTAAAGTTCAGATCCTGTTGCACCAGAAATCGGCCCTCTCCCATTGTAAATCCATTATTGTCCAGAAATTCCGGGGTTCCACCACAAACCGACACGCTTGGTAATGTTTTACGGTCCTCGTACCGAATCTCCTCTCCTCCGTAACGCCAATATTCAGCCCCGATGGCACGGGCAAGATGAACGCGTTCTTTAAGCGCATAATAGTGGTCAAGGGTAATATCTTTACGGTTTCGGTATTTGCGCCGTTCTTCACCACTGGTATTGATCGCGGGGTATTTCTGTACCTGAAACGTATTGGCACCCAGTCCGCTTACCTGCTCATTAAAGCTGTTTTGCAATCCCTGAACCAGGGAATACATGGCGATGATGGTCATCACACCGATGATAATGCCGAGCAATGTCAGTGCCGAGCGCATTTTGTTCACCCGAATGGCGGTCAGGGCAATATTAAAACTTTCTCCGACTTGCATACTAGCCTCACAGGAAATAAAATAAAGTTTTATTCAAAGCGCAACGCTTCAATGGGATTAAGCTTGGCCGCCTTGCTCGCCGGGTATATGCCGAAAAAGATACCGATGACAGTGGTAAAAGCCAATCCCAGAAATACAACCCATGGCGTGATTGCAGCGGGAACAGGTGAAACAGAAGCGACGAGCTTTGCCAGTCCGACAGCACATAAAATACCGATAAAGACGCCAATGGCGCAAATCATAATGGATTCGATGAGAAACTGAACCATGATATCAAGTCGCCTGGCACCGATGGCTTTGCGTATGCCGATCTCCCGCGTTCGTTCGGTGACGGATACCAATAGAATATTCATAATACCGATACCGCCCACCAGAAGCGAAATCGATCCGACTCCAATAGCAACAGCCCACAGAACACCGGTCAGGTCATTATAGGTGTCCATTAGCATACTTTGTTTGTTAATGGCGAAATTGTTTTCATCCCCCCCGCTTAAACCGCGTATCCTCCGCATAACGCCGGCGAGCTCGATTTCCGCATCTTCGACCAGGTCCGGTGATTTTACCTTTACTTCCATTTGTACCGAGCGGTAACGCGTTCCAAAAATCGAGGCAAAGGTGTTGATAGGGATAAATACCCAGGTGTCAAAATTATTGTTAAAAAATGAACCCTTTTTCTCTCGAACACCGATAACGCGCATTTTTCTGCCTTCGATCGAAACGCGTTTACCGACAGGATCGGTATTGGGAAATAATTTTTGCGCCACCTCCCACCCGAGAACGCATACCGAGCGACGGTGGTCAACATCCGTGGACGAAAAAAAACGGCCGTATTCAGGATAGGCGTTTGAGGTGATCAGATAATCCTCTGTGGTGCCGACGACAATTGAACCTTCGAGCTTGTGTTCGCGATATTGTATATTGCGTCGCGTATAGAGTACCGGTGCCACAGCTTCAGCCAGCCGCGAAAGCTCCTTAACGCGTTCAGCTTCATGGATTTTGATATTGGGCCGGTTGCGATAGGCAAAATAAGTGTCCCGATCCATAAACCAGGAATATTTATCAATATAAAGCGTATCAGAACCGAGTGCACTGATTTCCTCGGTAAAGGCTTTGTTCAGGCCCTGCACCAACGCAACAATCGTAATAACGGTCATGACACCGATGACAATTCCCAAGGTGGTTAATATGGATCTCATTTTATAGGCACGCAAGGCCGTCACAGCGATTTTCAGGCCTTCTCCTATATAAATTAAAATTCTCATAAGACAGAAATCCCGTATTAAAGTGCCAATTCACTCTTTGCTTCATCCCGCTCAACATAACCATCTCGCAAGCGGATGATACGGTCTGAATGTTCGGCAATATATTCTTCATGAGTCACCAGAATAATGGTATTGCCGGCATCGTGCAGTTCTTCGAACACTTCCATAATTTCGTCGCCCGTCTTGCTGTCGAGATTACCTGTGGGCTCATCGGCCAGTATGATGGAGGGATTGTTCACAAGAGCACGGGCAATAGCAACCCGTTGACGCTGTCCGCCGGATAACTCGTTGGGTTTGTGGTGCATTCTATCCGTGAGCCCAACGCGACCCAGCGCGTTCTCCGCCTGCTGGCGTCGTTTAGAGGAAGGCGTTCCGTTGTATATCAAAGGCAATTCCACATTGTGAAAGGCGTTTGCCCGGGGTAACAAATTAAAGGTCTGAAAAACAAAACCGATCTCGCGATTCCGGATTTCTGCGAGTTGATCGTCATCCATATCACTGACATCGACATCATTGAGGCGGTAGGTCCCACTGGAAGCTGTATCCAGACAACCGATTATATTCATCAAGGTAGACTTGCCCGAACCCGACGGCCCCATGATGGCCACATACTCGTTTTGTCCGATATTGAGATCAATGTCCCGCAGTGCGCTTACGGAGATGGTGCCGATCTCATATATTTTTTGTATATCCTTTAGTTGAATCAACATATAACTCGTCCTCTCTTAATCCAATTCATCTTTACGATAGCCGACATCTTTCTGAACTTTCACTTCATTCCCGTCTTTCAGCAACCGCGATAAGGCTTTATAACTTCCGGAAACAACCATTTCATCTTCCTGCAAGCCGGAGACAACCTCAATATTGGTATCATCGCTAATACCGGTCTTGACCGGCCTGACATTGGCGATGCCCTCCTCCACCACAAAGACAACTTGAGTTTTTTCTTCCTTTTTTCCCTCCTCTTCGCCCTCTGCATCTGCTTCTTTCTCTTCGATAGAGTCTTCCTCTCCGATCACTTTGGCGCTGTCTTTTTTCACCTTTCGAACCGTGACGCACTGAATCGGAACATATAAAATATCATGATGTGTTTCAGTCATTATATCAACCGTTGCAGACATGCCCGGTCTTAATTTTTCCACCTGCGAGTTGAAAGCCACCTTGACTTCAAAATTCGTAACCTGTTCCTGTGTGCCCAGGCCCCGCGTTGTTGCCATGTGGGCAATCTCGGAGACACGACCGTTGAAAAATGTATCGGGGATGGCGTCTACCTCGATCTTACATTCATCATCGACTTTGACATATACAATATCATTTTCATCAATCTCGGCCAAAACTTCCATTCGGTTCAAGTCAGCAACATTGAGAATCGGATCGGATTGGAACTGAGAGCCGACCGCGATCTCTCCCTCTTCTTTATAAACTTTAACCACCTTTCCATAGATAGGAGAAATCAGCCTGGTTTTTCGAAGATCATCCATCGCCTGTTTCAGATAGGCTTCTGCCTGTTTGACCTGGCTCTCCGCAGACATGAGCTGCGCCTCGGCAGCATCCAGATCGGCCTGAGAGGTCAGGTCCTTGTCATATAAATCTTTAACTCTTGAGAAATCGGCTCGTGCTTTTTTGAGAGCGGCAAGAGCCGACAATCGCGACGATTCTGTCTGCTCGACGGCGGCTTCGTATCGCTGACGATCAAGCTCGACCAAAAGCTGTCCCTTGTTAACTGTTTCACCCTCTTCAACATGTATGCTCGTAATCTCCGCGGATATACGGGCGGAAATATCCACCTCCATCTCCGGCTGAACCTGACCCGAACCGGATATCGTTCTGGTAATATCACCGCGCTTCACCTCCACGGCAGAAACGTCAAGACCAGCGGTTGACTGCTTGCGCAGGTTAATAAAAATCATTACGGCAACGACGACAACCAGGACTATTGCAAGAATGACTTTTTTCTTATTCGACATTATTCAGCCTCATTTTTTAATACGTGTCTGTATACCTGTACCAGCGGCAAACGCATCTGCAACAGGCCGGCATTTGACGTTTTTCAACCTGCCGCTAAAGCGAAAATTCAAGCGATTTTCCCTGCCGGTAAAGCTTGTCTTTACTTTTCTTCCATACCCATGGCGGTTTCGAGCTCTGCTCTGGCAATCTTGGCCTCGTATTCTGCGCGAACATAGGCACTTTGCGCCGATACCAGTTCAACCTGTGCCTGGGTCACTTCAAGCTCCGTTCCGGAACCCACCCGGCGCCGTTCTTGCTGCAAGCGTAAATTTTCACTCGCCGCTTGAATGTTTTCTTTGTTGATCTGCAAAAAATCACGATAAGCTTCTAAATTTAAAAAGTACTGCTTGACATCAACGGTCAACAGGCGTTTGGCCTCACGCAGATTCTCCATGGCCGTATCGAAATTAATCCTGGCCTTTTGAATAGCAGCCTTGTCGGCAAACCCGTTAAAAATATTAAGGTCGAGCTGAACACCAATGGTTGCGGTAAAATCTTCATTCAGATCGGTGCTGAAAACCCGCTCATATTGATCATTATTGCGGCTGTAGGATATACTGCCGCCGATTGTGGGCATGTAGCGCGCCTTTGCTGAAGCAAGGTTATAGTAATAACTTTTAACATCCATTTCCAGAGCTTTGATGTTCTGATTTTTATCGATGGCGATTTCAAGAGCTTCGTCAAAGGTGTACTCGGGAAAAATCGTCTCCGATTCATCTTCCACAACCTCTACAGGTGTGCTCGGATCGATTCCCAGGGCGCTGTTTAAATTGGCCCGGGCAATCTGGACCAAATTCTGTTGGGTAATATAATCCCGTTTATTGTTTCCCAGATTTACTCGTGCCTGATAGACCTCCGCCTGCGATGCCAGCCCGATATCCAGACGCGTTTTGGCCTCTTCCACCTGCTCCTCGGCATAGTCAACCGCTTGTTTATAGACCTGTACCAGTTTTATTGCTCTTAAAAGTTCATAATAGGCTTTTTTTACATTCAGGATCACAGCAAGCCTGATGTCTCGATAGCTGTACTCGGAGGATGCCTCAATGGCTTTGGCGCCGCGAATGGTGTTGCTGCTGCGTCCAAAATCCCAGATATTTTGCGACAGCGATATACGCGCACCATAGGAATTCCGTTCCGTACGATCCTGGGTGATGACCTGCTGTTCATAGATGACGTTTCCGGTTTCCGGATCCATACCCCGGGGGACATCGGTCTTCATTCTTCTGGCGCCCTGTATATACTTTCCGGAGCTAATACTTGAATTTATACGGGGTAAAACCGAAGACCAAGCAGAGGTGACATCCGCTCCGGCAAACTCGACACGACGCTCTGCATTGCGCAGGGTGGAGTTGTTTTCCAGTGCAATCTCGATACAATCCGGCAACCTGAGCGGCCTTTCATTCTGAGAATAATTTTCTTCCTCCTGAGAATAAACAGCACCGCCCCATACCAGAATCGCCATGACAATAATAATATAGTTTTTCAGCATACACCAACACTCCCACAATCAAATTAATAGAATTTTCAGATTATCGTTACTAGGCTCCAACCAAACTTCCAATCGATATGGAAACAACATAATACAACACATAAACCCCGATCACCCAGGGAACAACTTTTTTGATCTCGCGATTGCTTATGATCGCGATTCCGATACAAAGCACCGCGATTCCCCAGATATTAAAAACTTCAATCTTGGATAAAAATTTATATATAAAGCCCTCCGAAGATTGTAAAAACATCGCCAGACTAAAATGCACATCTATACTCTCTTTGGATAAAATAACAGGTGCCTTGATAAAGCCCCCCAGTAAATCAATAAAGGATTTATAAACGACCACCCCCAAAAGTTGCGAGTATTTGGCTTGTCCGCCGAGCACGATATTGGAAACAAACAACCATACACCCGCCAAAATAAAAAAAGCGACAAATGATCCGATCAGAGCCATCGGGTACATGAGAATTTTACCAAAACCGAGATTTTTTTCAGCAATCTCTTCAGCCTGATCTTCCGCCATGCCCCTTTCCATCAGGGCTTCGATGGTTTTTTCCTTCTGAACATCCATGACCACAGGTTTGATCAGATGGGTCATCCCCACAGCCAGCACAGCATAAATGATTGCCGGAACCAGCCAGGCGGGTTTCACTTTTACAGCTTTAAAGGTTGCGCTTGGAGCGATGAAAACATTGATAAGGCGGGGAAAAAGCCCCATACCCTGTTGTTGCTCTGTAACTTGATTTTCTTCCATGATCCTACCCTCCAGTATCCTTTAAGTGACAATACCAGTTTAAAAGACGTAAAGCCGTTGAAAAAGTTTCAACTTATATTGGATTATTCGGGAAAAGCTCAGATCAAATCTTTCTCAAGCTCGAGCAGATAGTCAAAAGCGGCATCGTGCTCGTTTGGAATATCCCCGTTTAGAATAGCTTCTTCGATCGCTTTCTTCAATTTTCCCACCAGCGGACCGGGTTGAAGATTACACACCTTCATGATCTCATCCCCCCGAACCGGAGATTGAAACTGTGCCAGTCGATCTTTTTCGTTCACCTCCCGAATACGTTCCACCAGCTTGTCGAAATTGGAAAGGTGTCTGGCCACCCGATTTGGATTGGCTGACGTAATATCAGCCCGACATAACGTTATTAAATCATCGAGTTCGTCACCCGCCTGAACGATCAAGCGGCGAATGGCGGAATCCGTTACCCCTTTTTCGGCAAGATGAATCGGCCGCAAATGCAATTTAATCAGTTTTCGCGTATAGGTTATAAGGTCATTGGAAACTTTAAGCCGTTTTCCGACGGGGACGATCAAGCGGCTGCCCAATTCATCGTGTCCGTGAAAGGTCCAACCGGTTTCCGGTTGGAATTCTTTGGTCATCGGCTTGGCCAAATCATGAAAAAGAGCGGCAAAGCGAAGCCCGATTTTTTCAGAAAGCGTCGCCAGATTGTCGAGAACTTTGAGGGTGTGAAGAAAAACATCCTTGTGCTGATACCTGCCCACCCGGTCAACGCCTTTTAATTGTTCGATTTCAGGGAGTATGGTGGAGAGGACGCTGGTTTTATCCATAAGCAAAAATCCCCGGGAGGGCTTTTCCGCAGCCAAAATTTTTAAGAGCTCATCCGTGATTCTCTCCTGGGAAATGATTTCCAGGCGTTGCCGCTCCTGCCGTATAGCTGCCAGAGTCCTGGGTGCAATATCAAACCTCAGTTGAGTGGCAAAACGAATGGCGCGGAGAATGCGTAAAGGATCATCATAAAACGTTTTCACCGGTTCAAGAGGTGTTTCGATTCGTTTTTGCCGCAGAGCA
>CAZSOP010000157.1:0-9041 GCA_964608385.1 uncultured Cytophagia bacterium | reverse complement strand
CTGGTCGGAACCAGCCACTGAACAGTGTCTCGTTTTGAGACACTGTTCTATTTTAGAACACTTTTTGCCAAAGTGGAAATTTTACTTTTGTATTGTTTCTATTATGTTTGTGTTAATGTGGTATGGGGGGGATGATATTGGTACTATTGTTGCTATAGATTAGGGTGACTGCTAATCCCCTTCCTTTTCTGACCTTTTTTTGTAAAGCGGCAACCAAAAGTTGCCGCTTTTTATTTTGAAGTTCTAATCAGAACAAAGATTCCGGCGATGGCAAATATAATATTGGCTACCCAGGCTGCAAGGAGTGGCGGCAGCAGGCCGCTATGTCCCATGGTTTGTGTGGTTTTAACGATTCCAAAATAGACAAAGCAGATCACCAGACTGACGCCGAAACCGGTGGCCATGCCGCCGCGGCGTTTTGGCGAGGAGAGCGGGGCCCCGAAGAGGATGATGATAAAATTCGCCAGGGGAATAGCCGTTTTTAAATAGAGATCGACCAGCCATCTATCGGCATCTCCGCCATTCCGTTTTACCTCTTCAATAAAGGCTTTTAATTCTTTAAACGACATTTCTTCCGGATTTTTTAACAGTTGCTCAAAATCTTCCGGCTTTATGCTGGTTTTATTGAATTTGCGTTTTACAAATGGAACGGCGATTTCTTCGCCCTGTTTAAAAATGCGTTCGTATCCGTCGTAGAGTATCCAGACACTATCCTGCCACTCGATTCTTCTGGCGTCGATGCGACCGATGAGATTTTCGTTTTCATCAAAGCGGCGTATACTGACCAGATTGCCGCTTTTCTGAGCTGTGTGGAAATCGCGCATCGACAAGAGCTTGCCGGCATCGTCCCGGAGAATGGGGTTGAGGATGCGTTTTCTCCAGGCTTCGCGATGTTTTTCCAGGTATTCATCTCTTAAATAATTATATCGCTCGCTTGCTCCGGGAAGAACGAATTCACCGAATCCCCAGGCAAAGAGGCTTACCAAAAAGCCGAAAACAAACAGGGGAGCGAGTATGCGGTAAAGCGATAATCCGGACGCTTTCATGGCCACGAGTTCATTTTGCCGGGCCATATTTCCGACGCTGAAGAGGCTTGAAAGCAACATCGCCACAGGCAGGGTCAACACGATAATGTAGGGCAGAGAAAAGAGATAGAGTTTGACGATAATAAAAAAGTCTACCTTTTGTTTAAGAAGATCATCCAGTTTTTCGATCAGGTCGACGATGATAAATATGGAAATAAACGCGACAAGGGCGAATAACAAAATGGCCGTAAAACGGCCGAGTATGTATCTATCGAGTATTTTCATTGCTATTTCTCTTTATCAAACTCTTCAAGCGGTTCCAGTTGATAAACGTGGATTCTTTAATCGAACGAATGAGCAAATAGATGCCGGTGAGTCCCACAATAATGTTTGCACCCCACATTGCCCAGAATGGTGTAATCATTTGGTTATCGGCCAGCTCTTCGCCGCCGATCAGAGAGGCCCAGTAGAGCAGAAAGAAGAAAAAACTCGTTCCAGCGGCCACGGTTAGATTCCCTTTACGCGACATAATGCCCAGCGGCGCACCGATGAGGATAAAGACAATACAGGAAATCGGAATGGAATATTTTTTTTGAACTTCTACCATGAGTTTGGCATTTTCCTTTTTCCTGCTTTTGATGACTCCATTGGCATTGGCGACTTTTTGATCCAGCCGCAGATGATCTGATATGGCCAGTGCGATTCTTTGATGTCTTGAGCCGGGATGGCCGACCACTCTTCTCGGAAAGAGGCGGCTCAGGTTTGATGATTGCGACTGTTCCTGTTGAGGAAAATATTTTAGCGCAAACTGGTTGATCACATTCTCTATCTCCATTTTTTGTCTGCCAATCTCCCTCTTGTTCTTTTCAATTTCTTCCAGCATGGCTCTGGCGCTTTTTTCCCGATCGCCCCGGTGTTGTGAGCGGCTTCGCTCTATTCTGAAATTGGGAATATCCACCGAAACGATCTGTTTAGGGAACGAGAGAATGCGGTACTGTTCCATTGTTTTGAGATCGAGTTCGTGAACCTGGCCGTTATTTAAAATGAAGACAAGACTTCCTAAAGCCTGATTAAAAAAGACTTTGCCGTTTTCGGCATAAATGGTTTTCATGCGATTGGGATCGCTGACATCTTCGATTCGAATATTTTCCACATAGGAGGTATCCGGTTTTTCCTTGATTTTTTGAACCATAATGGTAAAATCGGGTATTTCACGGCAAAAGACGCCTTCTTCGAGGCTCAGTGTCGGTCTCTTTCTGGCGATATCCGACATGAGCAACCTGGCCCGATGATTAAAATCCGGCAGAATTTTATTGTTAAACCATATTAATCCGGCTGCCAGACAACTGCCGGCCACCAGCACCGGAAAAATAATCTGTAGAATGCTGATGCCGCTGGCTTTAATCGCGACGATCTCATTGTCTCCAGACATGCGGCCAAAGGTCATCAGGGTTGCAACCAGAACCGACATGGGAACGGTGAGAGCGAGCATCCATGCGATATTGAGGAAAAAGAATTCCAGAACAATTTCAATCTCCAGGCCACGGCTGAGAAAGCGCCCTAATTCTTTAAAAATCAGGTTGAGAATAAAAACCAGGGTAATCACCGCCATAGAAAAGAAGAACGGGCCGACGTGTTCTTGTAGTATGTAACGCCACAGCGTCGTGGGCCTGGTAGCCGGTATATATTTCAACAGCAAGATTTCCTTTTATTGTGGAACTATTTATTATTCTTTAAATATAATAATATTAAGAGAGGTTCCCAAGATTTTACTTCTGGCCTGATATTTGTATTAAAATATATTGAAAAATATCCATTTATCTAAACCTTTTTTGTGCTACAATTTTAATTTTTATATTGAAATTTCTTTTTAATATTGTTACATTGTCGAAACTTTATTGTTTTTAAAGGCTTTAAACATACACTTGCTCGAATCCACCCCAAAACGTCAGGAGGGCCTATAGCGAATTTTGCTACAGACCACCAGAGCGTGGTAGAAACGTAACATAATACGCATATTCTGTGGCAATAGGGTCATAGAACGGATGATATTAAGGCGCTCCTGATCGTTTCATGAAAACACTGTGTAAACATATATCTTTATTCATTTTCTGCTTCCTCTTAATCGGACAGAGCGGGAATACTTATGCTCAACGTGAGGAGCTGCCTCCTTACATCGGGATACGTATGCCCTCTAGTCTCGATCCCAGGGTACCGATGCAGGAGGATGAGATTTTTCTCGGTATGCATCAGGGCGGATTGCGCTCATCTTTTTTAAAGCACCGGACGTCGAGCTTTAGAAGAACGGTTGAGCTTGATTCAACCGGCAGTCAGCTGCAATTCGTTGAAACCATTGGTGATATTAATTTCCGTTTACCGACCTATATTTCGGTCGACAATTATATTGAGGAAAAACGCCGGCGTGAGCTCAAACGGCTCTGGCACCGTACATCGCTCAACAAATTGGGAGATCGTTCCCGCTACTCGAGCTCGGGCGGAGGCGGATTGAGAATCGATATCCCGGTGGAAATTAAGAACAGGACCTTTCAAAAGATATTCGGTAGTGGTACCGTGGGTCTGGATGTAACCGGCGAGATCAACATTCGCGGTGGCTTTCGTCGTGAAGACCGCAGTGAAGTTAAAACCGCGATGACACGGGGCAACGATACCAGCTTTAAAATGGAGCAGACGCAGCGTTTTCGCGTTCAGGGGCATATCGGAGAAAAAGTGACCATCGGCGTTGACCAGGATTCTGAACGCGCATTTGATTTTGACAATAACATCCGTCTTAAATATGAAGGATATGAAGATGAGATTATCCAGTCGATCGAGGCTGGAAATATTTCGCTTTCTCTCCCCGGTACCCGTTATGTTACCTTTGGAGGCAAAAGCAGCGGTCTTTTCGGAATCAAGGCGGCAGCCACTATCGGGCGGCTGCAATTAACTGCTATTGCCAGTCAGGAAAAAGGGGAAAAGAAAAAGATTTCTCTCTCCGGCGGTTCGGAAGAAGAGTCTTTTCAGATAAAGGATTACGAATATCGCCGTGGCGTTTACTATTTTGTCGATGAGTATTACCGTCAACAATACCTGGTGCGCGACGAGGGAAACGGTGCCTTTATCATCGATCCCAACCGTATTGTCAAGGAAATCGAAGTCTACAAATCCGAAGCGCGTTATGAATACAATTATGCCGAAGCTATTCGGGGTTGGGCCTGGGTGCCGGAGAACGACGATGCCAAGGTGATCACCGAGCAGGATACCTCTATTGTAGATAGCGAGCATTACCGCGGTTATTTTTTGCGTCTCGAGAAAAACGAAGATTATTATGTCGATACCGAACTCGGTTATCTGCGCATGAACAATCCCCTGAGAGATGGTGAGGTGTTGGCGATTGCTTACCGCGATAGTTCGGGCCGTATTCGCGGGCAGATCAACTTTAACCCGGATACCGATAAAAACATTCAGTTGCGGCTAATGAAAACGCAGACAGCCCGTCCCACGGATGCCACCTGGCCGCTGGAATGGAAAAATGTATATTATCTCGGCGCGCGTAATATTCCCGAGGAAGGATTCGAGGTGCGGATTTTTTACAAGCCTTCTTCCGGTGATCCCCAGGAAACCCTGGCCCTCGACGGTACCAAGATGACCTATTTACAGGCATTCGGACTTGACAAGGTCAATGAAAGCGGAGATAATATACCCGACAACAAAATCGATAATAATCCCAACATTCTCAATCTGGCCAGAGGTGAACTCTTGTTTCCCTCTCTCAGGCCCTTTGATCCGGAGACGGAGGGCAACTTTCAGGACTATCTCGAGGAAGAGGGGAAATTGTCGCCTGCTTTGTACGATACAACCGTTCAGAGTGCGATCAGTTCCGAAAGCAAGTTTTATATCGATGTCAAGTCGTCCAAGGGCGGCAAGGCGGAACACTCTTTGGGGATGAATGTTATAGAAAATTCAGAAGAAGTCAGATTAAACGGACGGATGTTACAACGGGGCATCGATTATACCATCGATTATTTTACCGGAACTCTGCGGATTTTGGACGAGTCCGCTACCGGCGCAAATGCCAATCTGGATATCACCTATGAAAGCAACCAGATTTTTCAGATCGAAAAAAAAACCGTTATGGGGGTGCGCGGAGAATATGATTTGTGGGAAGACAGTTTTATCGGTGCTACATTTTTATACCTAAATGAAACAACGCTGGATCAAAAAATTCGCATCGGGAAAGGCCCGATGCGAAACATGGTTTGGGACGTCAACACGAGTCTCGCGTTCAAGCCCTTTTTCCTTACCCGTTTTGCCAATTTTTTGCCTTTTGTGGAGACGCGAACACCATCTTCTCTCAAATTTGAAGGTGAAATTGCTCAGGTATTGCCTAATCCCAATACAAAAAACAATGAAAATACAGGCGACAACGAAGGTGTTGCTTATATTGATGATTTTGAAGCTGCAAAGCGTATCACCCCGATCGGTGTTATTCGCCGGGGATGGAATTACTGTTCCCCGCCAAAGGATGACAGGTATTTCGATCCTGAAGAAGGAACGCTGGAAAAGAGAGGGTCGCTGGTCTATTTTAATCCCTACAATCAGTGGCCGATCAGGGAAATCTGGCCCAATCGCGATATCAACGCCAATGTTGCTCAGCGCACCAACATACTGGTTATGGATTTTACCCCGGCTGATTCTATCGCCAACATCACCGAGTCCTGGAATGGTATACAACGATCGCTTTCCGCCGGCTACCGCAACCAGACAGAGGCCAAGTTTCTTGAGGTCTGGGTCAAGGGTCAACAGGGCCGCGTACATATCGATCTGGGTCAGGTTTCGGAAGATATCATACCCAATGGAAGGCTTGACACAGAAGACAGAATTGAGGGCAGCATTCGTAACGGCGCTCTCGATGATGGAGAAGATACCGGTCTGGATGGGATAGAGGGTAGCGATCCCAATGATTTTTGGGATTTGAACGGCGACGGCATTCAAAACTGGGGCGAACCACCGAGCAATGATGACTGGCGATATGACCCCAAGAATACGGGGGAAATTGATTATAGCCATGTAAATGGTACTGAAAACAATGCCAACGACAATGGCGGTCGCTATCCGGATACGGAGGATATGAACGCTAATGGTGATGTTGACCTCAGAAATGATTATTTTGAATACTCATTTACGCTGGGAGACAATCATCCTGATGCAAAATATATCGCCGGCAAAAGTATTGATCTCGAAAGCGGCACCGATTATGGCTGGAGACTTTATCGCATTCCGATCGATGCGCCTGAACCGACCAAACAAAAGGTTGGAACGCCTGATATCAGCCTTATAGAATATGTCCGAATTTGGCTGGATGGATTTGAAAAATCGGGTACCCACAGAATATATATCGCTGAAGTGAATTTGGTCGGAAACGAGTGGAAAGAAGGCGGTACCTCTACGGGGCTGGAGCCTGATCGTTATGATCTGGAAGACGATCCCAAAGTAACCGTTTCGGTTGTAAATACGCATGATAACTCCGAGTATATTCCACCGCCGGGTGTTGCCGGAGAGGTCGACAGAATTACACAGGTTCAGGCCAAGGAACAATCGTTGGTATTGAATGTCGACGGTCTGGGGGCCGATGAGACCGGCATTATTCAAAAAACATTTTATGATCCGCAGGACTATATTCATTATCGCACGCTTAAAATGTATGTCTATGCCCGGGATTTTTATGGCAGGCATATTACCGATACGAGCAGTAATATCGAGTTTTTCCTCAGGTTTGGTGCGGATAAGAATAATTACTATGAAATTCGCAAGCGTCTGTTGAACGGTTGGTCATCCAATACCATTGAAATAGATTTGGTCGAATTTTCTGCCCTAAAACTCGACAGTTCCTATTATGACCGTGGCGAATTGGTGTTTATTCAACAACTCGATGATCGCACAACCCTTCGTATCAAGGGCGAACCTGCGCTTCGAAACGTTCGAACCCTTATTGCAGGTGTTAAAAATTGTATTCACGGCAAACGTTATCAGATAGGTTCTGATGGTGTGATACATCTGCAGGAACGCAAAAACGGTAAAGAAGATCAAAATTTGATACCGTTTCATGGCCAGGTCTATATGAACGAGTTACGACTTTCCAATGTAAAGAAAGAAAAGGGTATGGCCATGCGCAGCCGAATGGATTTTGCCTGGGCCGACTTGATCCGTTTCAATGGTGAGGTGACCAAAGAGGATGCCGACTTTCATAACGTTGCCCAGCGGTTTGGTACCGGAGATAATGAATTCAGCTATAATTACAACACCTCCATTCAGTTGGACAAGTTTTTGCCTTCTCAATTGGGCATCTCTCTTCCGGTCAGCTGGAATTATGCCAATTCAGAAGCAACGCCCAAATACGTACCCGGCACCGATGTTGAGATTACCGACACGACGCCGGATTCCGTTATAGAACAGGTGCAAAAAGTCAGCACAAGAATGGGATACAATGTTTCCCTTGGATTTAATTCGCGTTCGCAGAACTTTTTTGTAAAAAATCTTTTGTCCGGCCTCAAGGTACGCTATAGTAAAAATGAAAGCGAGAGCAGCGATTCCCGAACCCTGTTGTCCACCAGTGAGCGGGAGGCGGGTAATATCGACTGGGGTATTACCTTTGGCGATAATTATATTCGCCCCTTTAAATGGCTGGGTGAATCCAGGTGGGTGCGTAAATTAGCGGGTTTAAAGCTCTATTACACGCCTTCCAGAATCAGCAACAGCATTGATGCTTCTAAAAACATCAACAAATCAGAAACCCGCACCGGCGTGCCATCGGAGAACAGCAGTCATTCTATAAGCCGGAATCATTCTTTACAGATGAATATTTTTGAGAACCTCACTTTTGATATGGGGCGCCAGTATACTCATGATTTGCGCGATTATGACGCTGGTGCTATTATCGACATGGGGCTCGTTGATGATCTGATCAACGGTGAGCTTGGACTTTTGAGCAAGCTGGATCAAAATTTTTCCGTCAAATTCAATCCCAAGATTGTCAGCTGGCTGACCAACAATTTTTCATTCAGTAACAGCTATAATTTTTCATATAACCGGCAGAATAAAACCGACCCGCGCAATGTCCGCCGGAATCGTAATCTTTCGTTATCCGGTTCGTTTAACCTGCGAACGCTGATCAATTCCGTTACCGGTGAAGGTCCCGGTGGGCGTCGCATGCGTCCGGGTCGCCGAACACCTCAGAGGCCTTCGGGCACACAGAATCAGAAGGATAAAGAAAGCGAAGAAGATGATGGATCAAATATTTTTTATTCCGCTGTGGGCTATTTTTTCAAATTTTTCACTATATTTGAACCCTTTAGCTTTAACGGATCGTGGCGTGAAAATGCCTCCGAATATGGTTTGAGCGGAATGCCTTCTTGGAAGTATCAATTCGGACTGCAGGACAGTATTGGTATCGATATTCAGAAACAAGACTCAGATGAGGGCAGCACAGGATCCACTCTGAATCGCAGTTCCTACAGCAATAATTTATCATGGAGTGTATCATCCGGTTTTTCTATTTCTCGCAACGTCAAGCTGACCCTGAAATATGATGCAAGTTCGCAAAAAAACAAAAGTACGCAATTAACCGGTCAGCGGAGCCAGAGCTGGATCAGGCTGGGCGACATGAACGCACCGGGGCCGGATTGGAATTTTAAAGTCAGCGGTCTTGAAAAATTACCGCTTGTAAACAAATATTTTCAGCGTATCTCTCTGGATCATGCCTACAGCAGTCGTTTAAGCGAAACGTTTGATAATCAGGAAGACAATATCACCAAAACGGATACGGATGCAAGTTTCAGACCGCTGGTCGGGCTCAATTTATCGATGAACAACGGTATCAGCATGCAGGTCCGCTATAACACGTCGGAAAAGGAGAGCTTAAATAAAGGATTTGGTGTGGGTGGAACGCGGACATCAAGCTCTGAACTCAGTTTTTCAGCCAGTTATTCAAAGCGAAGCGATTTTCGCATCCCGATACCG
>CAZSOP010000156.1:0-9045 GCA_964608385.1 uncultured Cytophagia bacterium | reverse complement strand
GGAAAGCTGTAATCATATGCCATCATAACCTGCACAGCGGGATCTTTGATAAACGGTCGCGGTAAATGGAAAAAATGTTTGAGATCGAGATTAAGCAAAGCGGATAAGAGAAGGAGCACACCGAGTCGAACGCCGATTTCCCGATCCCAGCACCAGAACAATATTGGAAGGGCCATGAGATAAAACCCCTCATTTCCCATTACAGTGATCAGTTTCATCACAAAATCGAGAAAAGGGCTTCTGATCAGCTGAATCTGATGAATAATATCAAGGCCCCATATCGTCCAGTCAAACATAGTCTGCTCATCTTTCTGTTCTACAGAGATAATTTCCTCATGATACCGGTGAGTACCGCTTTGGTTTATCCGATATAGGACTTGAAACGTTCATAAACCTTGTCCCATTTTTCTGTTTGTTTTGGCTGATATGTTTGCAGCGGAAATGAATTGACAACCAGACGCCGGGCTTCGGATATGGAAGATATCTCATTTTTGGCCAGAGCCTGTACAAGAATATTGCCGATTGCGGTTGCTTCAATTGGTCCGGTAATGGTTTTGATTCCGGTCGCGTCTGCGGTAAACTGATTGAGCAATTTATTCTTTGTTCCCCCACCGACGATATGAATGGTTTTAAATGACTTTCCGGCCATTTGTTCGAGCTTTTCGCTGACATAACGATACTTGAGCGCCAGGCTTTCCAGAACGCAGCGGGCAAATTCACCCGGCGTTTCCGGCGGCGTCTGATCAGTGCGGCGACAAAACGCCTCGATCGCTTTAGGCATATCCGTCGGATTGAGAAAACTGCTATCGTCCGGATCGACAAGCGATTTTAAGGGTGCGGCTTGCTCAGCAAACCCAACGATTTCACCATAATCGAGTTCATTGCCCTGCTTTTGCCAGCTTTTTCGGCAACCCTGTAATAGCCAAAGTCCCATAATATTTTTCAGAAAACGAATCGTGCCATTTATTCCCCCTTCATTGGTAAAATTGTTCCGTAAGGAAGCCTGACCAATAACAGGATCATCAGACTCGATTCCCATCAGAGACCACGTGCCTGAACTGAGATAAATCCAGTCGGAATCCTGAGCCGGTACAGCAGCAACTGCAGCCGCAGTATCATGAGTGGCCGACGCAATAACATCTGTCGGTTCAATATTGACTTCCCGGCAAATCTCCGGTAGCAGTGTTCCGAGAACCGTACCCGGTTCCACCAGCGGCGCCATGATATCCAGCGGTAAACCCAATTTGGCAAAGATTTTAGCTTCCCAGGATTTGTCATGAGCGTTGATGAGCTGGGAGGTAGAGGCAATGGTATATTCGGTCTTTTTTTCTCCGCTCAATAAAAAATGAAAAAGGTCGGGCATGAAGAGCAATTTTTCAGTAATATCCAAAACCGGATGATTGCTTTTGACCATGCTGAAAAGCTGAAAGATGGTATTGAGCTGCATAAATTGAATACCGCTATACTTGTATATTTCATCTCCAGGCATAAGGTCAAATGCTGCTTCCATCATGCCATCCGTTCTCGAGTCCCGGTAACACACCGGATTGCCGAGCAAGACATCATCACGCCCGACCAGACCGAAATCGCATCCCCAGGTGTCCATACCGATGCCCTTAAATCGGGTGATTCCTCTGTTGGATAACATGTTGAGGGCAATTTTAATTTCTGAAAACAGATTTAACACATCCCAATGATAATGCCCCAACACCTGTATCTGACGGTTATCAAAACGGTGAACCTGTTCGAGAGAGAGGGTTTTATCGAGCGTACCCAGGATCACTCTGCCGCTTTCCGCACCAAAATCAACTGCAAGATAATTTGAACCAGCCATTATCAACCTCATTTTTATGGTTTACTTTTATTGGATAACAACAATAACCACCAAAATAAACTAACAAAAAATTATGCTAAAACACAATTCATAAATCCACAGTCCCTGAATGGAGCTATTGTTTACTATTCGCAAAATTCCGCTTCCCACCACCGAACCGAACCACACAACCCGGCAAAAGCAGCGGAAATTATTTTCATCACCATTGAAATAAAAACGGTTCTTTCGCATGGTATGGCTGATAATAAATAATGCGAATAGAATAACCACAGCATCGGCCAGCGATGCAAAGGAGAGCGCATTGACACGTGAAACCGTCAAATAGGTCGATTAGGCTCTTGTAATCGCCATGCTTAATAAGGCTCAGCCAGTAGCTCGGCAATATGATTTTGTAATTTTTCTCTGGCTTTTCGGTTTGCACCGATAATATACGTTCTGACGATTCCTGAACGATCTATAATGATTGTATGTGGTAAAACGGAAACACCATATCGCAGACTATTGATTTGTCCTTCTATCGAAGCGGCAACGCCGAGGGGATAGGAAAGCTCATACTGCTTTATAAATTTTTCAATATAGTTCAGTTCCTTCTCCGGTGTAAGGTTTGATTCCCGAATACCTATTTGATGAAAATAACCATACAGGCGCGTAATGGCTAAAACTTTCAGTCCCTTTTCCAAATACCTGGCCTGAAGATCGGAAAGCAGAGGAAACATTTTCTTACAGGGATCGCAATGAGGAGCCCAAAATTCGAGTAAAACAACAGACCCCTTACAATCATCCAAAACGACCTGATCTTCAGACAGCCAATCCTGGATTGTAAGGGGAGGTGCCGGTTTGCCCATGATATTAAAAAGATTGCGTCGAGCCGTTATTCTGGCTCTTTCTCCCACAGAACCGGCATGCCGGCTCAGTTCACTCAGGATATTGAAAGCAGATTTTTGCCGGCCAAGCATATAATAGAGCTCAGCTTCTTCAAGGGATATAGGCAACAGCTCTCGGAACGGCAAAATCGACCGAGCCTCTTGTGCCAGAGCAAGGGCTCTTTCGTAATCTGAAATCCGGCGGTAACCGTTGAAAAGCGCCCTGAAAATTCTCCCCCTGGAAATAGTCAGGTTTTGTAAGTATTGCCGGTATAGCTGCTCCGCGTCTGATATGCGATTGGTTTTCCAATAGGCTTCGAACAGCAAGAGCAACTGAGCAGAATCCGGACAATTTTCTTTATAGGTTTCCAGAACCGTAACAGCCGAATCCGTTAATCCGGCATAGAGATAGAGTTTGGCGGCCGGGATTCTGTTACCGCTATCAACCATCGCCGGATCCAGATCGATCACAACCTCACTTGCCATTTTTTTTTGAATGGTTTTCAGACTGTCCGCTGCCATGTCAAGACCGCTATAGTAGACCGTTAAGGAATCGATATGCGCCAATTCACTTTGAAGATCATATTTCGGATTCTCACAGCCGATCATGGCTATACATAGAATAACCCCTGTCATCATGATCTTATATCTCATCATCCACTCCATTTCACATCATCCGATAAAAACAAATCCCTGAGATGATTTTTCTAACCAGTGTTTTGATTTGTCAATTCATTTTCAATTTATGATGGCAACCTTGGAAGGTTTAATTCGCTTGTCGCCAATAAGGAAAAGAAAATAGACGCCTGAAGCAACGGGATCTCCTTTTATATTCCTGCCATCCCATTGTATCATACCGTAACCGCCGGGGCGTTTCCCATAAGATTGGCTGAAAACCAGCTGACCGGTTTCCTGAAAAACCAGAAACTTGAGATTGTTGGTGGTGGATTGCAGAATATATTCAAGCGTAAGAAAATGATCCTCAACCGCATTGAACGGATTCGGCACCACTGAACTGATTCTTGATGACTCGATCGCCGACTTGCCGCGTTCGACCAAAATCGTATAGTGACTTTTGTTTACCGAATATGAAGATGGCGGTATCTCGGCATTAATGATATTGAGCCAGGTCCGGACCGAATCTTTATTGGTATAGAAATCAAGATTAACATCACCAGCACCGCATTGATAGAGAGGAGAAATATTGGCCGATTGAATCACGACATAATTGTTTGTCGGCTCTTCGAATACAGGTGTGACCATAAATCCTGCTGCTGAAGCCGGGACGAGCTCAAAATATTTGACAACCAGTTCGGCATTCTCATCCAAAATTTCGATCTTGTCATATAAATCAAAACGGTCATTACCCTTTAGTACGGGATAATGCCTGCCTTCAGCATAATAATGAATCGTATCGGCATATGCGCCGGTATGGGTGTTCCAAATACTAAATTCGATCAATTTATGGGCAAAGGTGCCGCCATATCGGCGCACTGCCTGATCAATAGCAACAACAGGTTCATAATGGATAAAATTTTCCCAAATCGATTTGATCACCTCAACACCATGTTGCTGTTCAAGCATATGATAGAAAACCGCCAAACCGTATTCATGGATACCATTGGAGACATAAAATGGCCGGCTCGGATTGTGAAAAAACGGCGGCAAATAGTAATAATAATCATTCACCTCATCATAGACCATATCCTCCATCCAGGTCGCACCAGCTTCGAAAAGAAAAATCGCCGACATATCGGTAACGTGGTAAGAGCGATATCCCAGCTGAACAAGGTGAAACAATTCATGCGCCGCCGTGACGTGCAAAGCGTCAATGCCCCTGGTGGGCGTGTGGGTAAAATCATTATCGATTTCCACCCAGCCGGTATAATCCTGCCGGGCTGTTGCAGGCACAACATTTTCATAGGTGGTGGAACCATAATCCGGTATGTTCTGCATATAAATATCGTGTTCAGGACCATCGACACCAAAATCCGCCGGCGGAGGCCTAAAGCCCAACCGGCCAACTTGATAATCATATGCAAACTCGAAGGAGTTTGCCGCCTCCCGGGCAAATTCGGGCGTGGTTGCATGAAGCCCTTCGGTCGTATAATGTATTTTAAATCTTCCTTTGGGACTGACGATACTTTCCGGCAAGAGATCAGCAGAGGGGCGCATAAAAAACGGGCTTAGGAGCTCTTTTTCCGATTCGCTGTACTCCTGCCAGTGACGGGCAATAATGGCCTTTAACAAAGTGGTCTTGCGGGTAAATTCCGGACGCTCAAGATGCTGGTACCTGGCCGGCAAAAGATCGGGATTGCGCAAAGCGATCATCTCGATGGCCGCCGCTGTCGCAAGCGTTATATTCTCTTGTTGCAGCTCCTGCTGCAACTGCTCGGAAATCGTCTCCACTGCATACAGGCGTAAAGCGGGTAGAAAAACAAAAAAAATGATCACAATATTATTTAAGGTTAACATAAATCTCCAGTCCTTAATTCTTTTTGCGAAACCGAAATCCTACGGGTACCCCAAGAAAGCCGAATCGCATCCGAAACTGATTCTCCAGGTAATTTCTATATTCATTTTTGATCCCCCGTGGCTCATTACAAAAAAAGGTGAAAACAGGGGGAGCAACACGGGTTTGTGCCACATAGTTTATCTTGACATATTTGGTGCCGTATGCCGGAGGGTGATTTTTTGCAAGTGCATCCTGTAGAAACTTATTGAGCTCTGACGTTTTTATTTTTCGTTTGCGCTCGTTAAAAACAGACAAGGTCACATCCAGGAGGTGGAATACCCGTTGTTTGGTTTTTGCGGAAATAAAAAGAATGGGAATATAAGCGAGCTCCCGAAAAGAGTGTTTCATTTCCAGTTCTATTTCACGAGCGGTATTGGTTTCCTTATCCATCAAATCCCATTTATTTACGCCAATCACAATGCCTTTTCTGTTTTCAATCAATTCAGCGATGACTTTTTTATCCTGATCGGCAAAACTCTGGGTGGCATCGATTAAAACCACCGCGACATCGCACCGCCGCAGGACATGGGCGGTTCGGACGGTACTAAAGTACTCGATGTTTTCTTTCACCCTTGCTCTTTTGCGCAAGCCGGCGGTGTCGATAAGTACAATTTCTTCCTTTTTATAACGGAACAGGGTATCGATAGAATCCCGGGTGGTGCCAGGTATTTCCGTTACGATCAGTTTTTCCTGACCCAGAATAGCATTGACCAGCGAGGACTTGCCCACATTGGGCCGACCCAATATGGCAAGCTGCATCCGCGCAACCGGCTCGGTAAAGCTGCTTGTTTTTGTCGGTAATAAAGCCACAACCGCATCGAGGAAATCCCCCACCTCACGACCACTAATGGCTGATACGGGATAGGGATCTCCCAAACCGAGCCGGTAAAACTCGCTGATATCTTCCCTGCGTTCCGCGTTGTCGACCTTGTTGACTGTCAGAATAACCGGCACAGCCGATTTCAGCAACAAAGAAGCTATCTCCTCGTCTAATGGGGTAATACCACTGACCACATCGGTTAAAAATATCACCACCGCTGCTTCATGAATTGCATAGCGAACTTGTTGCCGAATAGCAGTTTCGAATAAATCGTCGCTATTGGGAATAAAGCCCCCGGTATCGACCAGGGTAAATTCGATTCCCGTCCACTCCGCGGATGCATACTTTCTATCCCGGGTAACACCGGGCTGATCGTCAACGATAGCCTCGCGTTTACGGATAATGCGGTTAAATAACGTCGATTTACCGACATTTGGTCGACCCAATATGGCTACTGTCTTCTTCATATGCATCCTGCGAGTTTATCGAGAAAGTGGGTATCATCATCTGCGATCATGATCTTTTTATTCAACTTTTCAGATAATTTTTCCAAAGTCCAATTATCCAGAAAGCGTTTATCGACATTGACTATATTTGCCGGTAACAGAACAAAATCGCCAAGTGGTTTGTCCATGAGCTGACCAGCGATATCCTGGCCGGCAAGTAAACCGGTAACCGTAATGCTGTCGCCGTAAAAACGATTAACAGCCTGATAAAGTTCAATCTCCATACCATTTATATTTAACAATTCCGGCAGCAAAAATGTTTCCCAAACCGGTGCTGCCATTTTTGCGGTAACGACGGAAAAATGCATCGGCTTTAGTCTTGATTTTAATCGCTTGTAATCATCAAAAAACTGATCGATAAAAGCCCTTGTCAAACCGACGCCATTTTCAATTTGATAAAACTGATCATACACTTCTGCTTTTGGCAACGGTGTTCCGGACAACAGATAAAACTCATCAGCAAGATATAGAAAATTGTGCTCTAGCTTTTTTGAAAACCCTTCGACCTGTTTTTGGTGCCATGCGATGATCTCTTTAGCCATCGCCGCTGTAACCGGTTGCAGGGGAACCAACCCCTTCCGGTGCCGGGTCAGCCCAACCGGTACGATAGCCACCGATTGTACAGAAGGATAAAGACCGGCCAACGCAGAAACGGTTTCGGATAATACTCGTCCATCATTCCAGCCGGGACAGAGGACAATTTGAGCATGTATCTCGATGTTTTCTGCGGCTAAACGTTTCAGTTTTTGCATCAGCTGATCATCTCGTTTCAAGCCGAGCATCCTCATGCGGATATCCCGGTCCACGGCGTGAACGGAAACATATAACGGCGACAGCCGCTGGCTGACAATGCGTTCCAGATCTGCCTGACTGCTGTTGCTAAGGGTTACATAATTTCCGTATAAAAACGACAGGCGATAATCTTCATCCTTAAAATACAGGGTTTGGCGCAAATTCGACGGATTTTGATCGACAAAACAAAAGATACAGTTGTTTCCGCAACAACGATAACGCATGGACTCGAAATCGACTCCGAGCGGTTCTGTTAATTCAAAATCGAGTTCAATCTCGAAACGCCGCCCCTGACGGTCTACCGTCAAAATCAAAGGCGTGTCATGGATCCAGAACTCGTAATCAATGGGATCTCGAACGGGCGCATCGTTTATGCGAACCAGATCGTCTCCGGCACGTAATCCGATCTCCTCGGCAATGCTTTTCGGTATAACTCGGTCTATTTTCAAAATAATAATATTTAAATTCGTTCAACAACACTTGAAATTTCATTCATCGCAGCCAATGCCGTCATCCCGGAAATAGTTTCAGAAGGATGAAACGCATCGTCGCTCGTTTGCATAATGTCCAGATCAATCATGACGCGTACGGCATTGTATGCATAATGGGTAGAAGGCACATCGGAAATGGTAGAAGAGGTGCCGGAATACCGGGTTTGAATAGACTCATCCCGGGAAAGATAAACAAGCAAACGCTGCAAGGTCACGGCAAAATGAGCGCGAGTCAGCGCTTTATCGGCTTTGAAGGTTTGATCCGGGTAAACATCCATAATGTCCAATCGCACCAGTAGATATATCTTTTCTTTCGCCGGATGGTCAGCAATATCCGTTATTACCAACGATCCGGTTTTCCCAATAGCAGAGCGGTCATCAGGCCGGTATTTTTTAATTAAACCGGGTAAATCGAGTTCTTCCACGAGAAAATAAGCGAGATCACCGCGCGCAATAGCCTCTTTTAATCCAATCTTCCAACTCTGTTTGCTATCCGGCTTTAATCGCTCAACATGTCTAAGGGTGTGCAATTCTATTTCCGCTCGTTTCGCATACGGCCCTTCGATGGCGAGTGCTTTGATAAAAGCGTGAATCGCTTTTTCATAGTCCTGTGCTTTTTTTAACGTCAACCCCTTATAATAATGCAGGCGATCGTTGCGGGGGGCGAGATCAATCGCACGATCGAATAGTTGAACGGCCTTTTGCAGGCCTGCAAGGTCTTCATGCGAAAGCGTCATAATCCTGGCCATGGCAAACAACGCGGCCACTGAAGCGGGCTCTTTTTCAATTGCCCGCCTGGCGTAATTCATTGCGTTATCAAAATTCTTTTCTTCGGCCTCAGACAATGCAAGCCCGGCATATCCCTCCGCGACATCGGATCTTATTGCGGTAATTTTGTTGAATACTTTTTTCGCTTCTTCAATATCGCCTTTTTCCAGTAAAGAAAGACCGTCCTCGTATAACGAACGAAAAGCCGGTGGTTTTTCGGCTTTAGGCTTGCGGACCTTTTCCGCGCAAGCCAAAAAAAGAAACAGAACAAGAAACAGGGAAAATACGGATTTCATGTGACCCTCTATTTTTCGGTGAAATAGAGATGATTATATTCCGGCGCATAATAGTTTACCAATAATTGCCGCAAATCCATAAACGATTGCGGTGCAACCAGGGTCTGATGGATAAACAATGCTTTGTACACTTTGATGCCGTTTTCGGTTTTATCAACAT
>CAZSOP010000155.1:0-9064 GCA_964608385.1 uncultured Cytophagia bacterium | reverse complement strand
AATTGTTTCTTCATTTCAGGTCCAGTTTAAAACATTAGGAATAACGATACGCAGACCGTTTTTCTATCAACGGTAGATCTACGTTTCCATTGCAGAATCCAAAATGCCGGCGAGGATTATATGCCGGCACGGCTTTTATAACGATACCATGCGCCACAACTTTTTTACTATTTTTCATGACCTGACATGTCTCTAGCCTCTCTTTGCAGGAAGAACTGCACAAAATCAGGGTGGAATCCATACTAATTTTTTCAATAGCAGAAGGGTCGAAATGATCTCCATGATGATGTGTTATCAATGTCATATCTGCATCCGGCATAGTGGAATAATCGGCATACCGCCCTACCGGGTCGACATGAATGACAAGATCATTAAACGTGAGAAAAAGAGTACCATGTTCCACAAACACCAGTTCCAGGTCTCCCTTTGAAGTGCGGGAATGTCACAGCCTGCATTGACCATATATGGTTTTTCCACCTAATCATATATCTGTTTTAACGCTTTCCGAATCCCGGTAACGCTCCCCTCTTCAACGCATCTCACCGGATCGAGGTTTCCTGAAAGCGTCGTTTTAGGTTCTATGCATTCACGAACCGCTCGCATATCCACCATAAAATCCACATCCAGTATGTCGAGGTCGAGTTCAGCAATCCCCGGCAGGAGATGTGTTATATCGCCACAGATATGCAGTTGGACAAACGCCCCGGCTTGCTTTATGGCGTGAACGAGCTTTTTCTCTTTCGAAAGTACGAGTCTCTCATACAAGGCCGGAGAAACCTGGCTGGCAATAGCATCGCCGATTCCGATTGTATCGGATCCGATAAACTCGGCGGCAAATTGCATCAGGATCGGGGTGCGCGGAATATGGTCGACCGCTTGTCCCGGCAAAACAGCGATATATCTTTCATAGCTGTTCATCATGTACACACAGCGTTATCCTAGAACCGGGTTACAATACTGGAAATTCTTTGCTTAGGGGGATGTGACTTTTTCTCTCTCCACATCACGGGTCTGGCGCCTGATGCGAAATATTTCCAGCACCAGGATAATATCTGCAAACAGGAGACCGATATCCAGGCCAACGCCCTGGTAAACCTTTTCATAGCCACGCGCTTTAGCGCGTGGTTTCCGAACACCCCAGAATAAACCGGACTTTAGTCCGGCGAGGGTCTCTGGATTTTTATCAGAGTTGGATTATCGCGGACTTGGCCCAATCCCCTCCTGTAGCATTAATTTGCAGGCCAGAGCTCACAGCAGGATTCGGCGACAAACCAGGAGAATTATAACAAAAGTGGTAATACGATTCTTTTTGGGGATTTTGTAACGATACAAAACCATGGAGATCGCAAAAGAAACGCAGAGCATTCAGGCAAAAAATCAAAATGACCGGCACCCATATGCCGGCCATAAGATTTTGTTTAATTTTAAACACGGTACACATAACCCTCATTATTCAAACGAAAATCGTTAAAGGGACAAATCAATTATACTCAATCACTTTGGGATTAGTGCTCTTGTACCGCGGCAACGTCATACCCGCTACAGCATTGATGTAGGTTGGATCGCAGATCGTGTAGCGTGCTCCCTCATAAAGAATATAATCACCAGCTGCCGGTTTTGCCAGCTTGATCGCAGTGCAGACATGACCAGGATAATCGAGAACCACGATCTCTGATCCGATGAGTCGCTTGACCAAAAAAGCAAACAAGATCGAGCGGTCTTCACAATCGGAGCTGGGATAATAAATAGTCTCTTCCGGCAGCAGGTATTTTTCTCTGCCGAACTGACGGTCATCCGTTTCATAGCTAAAAGCGGTTTGGACAAAGCGCAACAGAAAATTTATCGCCTCCAGCTCGTTCATCTCTCGTACATGAGGGGCCAGAGAAGCGATCAGAGACTCTTGAAAAAAGCGGCTGGGGGTGGATTGAAAATAGACCCCCAGCTCTGTCTGCGGATAATCCGCCAGGAATTTCACCACATCGGTGGCATAATCAAATTTTACCGAGATATCCTGACCGTTGTATTTAAAGCCCAGGTTCTTCTCCTTTTTTACAGCGGAAATCCTGGGCAACACAACCAGTGAGAAATCCAGCGGCAAATCCGCGGATTGGTAACCACCCCGGTAGGTATAGACTTTATCACCGGGACGAAATTTGTTATCAAAACCGATAAAATAATACTTTTTGCCGTCCAGTACAATAAAAGGGATTTCATAGAGCAGCTGCTTTGGTGGTACCAGGAGCAAAACCTGATTCTTCTGATAACAGAGTTTGCATTGATACCCGGCTTTGGTCAGCAGAAACCAATCGAGAATGAGCTGATCATTGCTGTTGCGCGGAAACATCTTTTGAGCATAAGCGTGGTAAAAGGTCAGCCGGCCCCAATCGTTGAGCCGGATGCGGTCGGCATGGATCTCTAGTTGCTGCAAAACAGGTTTATAGTCGCTTTTGGCCAGATGCTCCCAGGCCGTGGCGATTTTATTGTTATCGATTCGGCCGCTCAAATTCATTCGCACCTTTTCGAGCTTGTTGACGACATAATGTTGATCAAAATAATCGAATTTGACTTTAGGCTTTTCAGCACTTACCGGTGGTGGCGGAGGGGGTGCCGGCTCTTCGCGCTCCGGCGGCAGCTCGGGTATATCAAGAAAATCGTGGATGATCTTTTCTTTTGCAGTTTCCTCGCCGGGTCCAGGCTTTTTGTCCGGAACCGTTTTTTCACAGGGCTTGAGTTGTTTTTCGGGTTCAGGCTCGGGTTCTGGCTCGGGTTCAGGTAACGGTTCCGGCTCGGGTTCAGGCTCAGGAGCAACCGGCATATCGACAGGTTTTGGCTTGATATCGGCTTGCATACCCTGCATCGCTTCAAATGCTTCCCAATCCGCTTTGAGAAAGTCGAGAAAGGCCTTATCCTGTTCTTCCAGATAGGATTGATAAGATTTTTGATCTTTTTCCAGCCACTTTTGATAATCTTCCTGAGCGTTAACCAAACCGGCAGCAATCAATAATACGAGTAATACCATTAAAAGAGATAATCGGTTCATGGTATAACCTTTCAAAAACAAAACCTCTGATTTAAAAAAAGAGCGGGGAAAATTTTTCCCCGCTCTTTATCCTCTAGTAATTTTCCTGCTTTTCTTCGTATTCTTCCATTTCCTGTTTCAGCTCATCATATGCTTGTGAAGCGCGGAATCTTTCATAGAGTTTCTTGTCTTTCTTTTGCAATTCATCCAGAATCGACATATTGACCTTGTTGGGCTCGATAGCGACAACAACACCGGCTGTGTACTGGCCGTTTTCCTTGTTGCGCAGGTATTTTGCCTTTTTGGTCACGGCCCCTTGCAAAAGCTGACTGGTCAGTGTCTTGGTTACCGAGGTAAAGGCTTCATTGATTTCGGAATCATCAGAGCTACCGATCTCTTCCTGAAATTGTTTGCTCATATTCTGCACCTTGGTATTAAAAATCTGTGCCAGCCCTGCGCGGGCATCGGTTTCTGCTTTTTTCTTGGCCAAATCCTGTCGGGCCGAGGTGCCCTGGCCGACCGCAGCAACACCGCCGCCGTCGATGATGGTCATCGACATATCGGTCATATCCTGAAACGGATCTTCGATGACTTCAAAATCACCGCTTGGCTGGGCCACCTCTTTGCTGCCGCCGCATCCCATGGCAAAAATGAATGCCAGAGAGATCAGAGAAACCAAAAAATGACGCTTTTTCATGACATAGCTCCTTTCGGTTAAAGATTGCATAATAACGAATTACAACTTGCGTATGTAATCCATAAATTGCCTGTAAAAGTTCGAATTTAATTCTTTTTGTACCATGTTCATAATTTTAGCAAAAGCCTGATCAGGGGAAATCGCCATGGTACGGTTTTTAAGGGTAAACGATCTTAACATATAGTTGTTAACATTGTCGTGTACATCCGTGGTGAGTTTCCAGTTATACCCGGTAATATCGTCCCGTCTCAAGTCGGCTGGATTGAGATCAAAACGGGCATCAAAGGTAAAATCCGCATCGCTTTGCACGATTTTGAATCCGATTTTGCCGACGACTTGATGCAGATAATCCCGAATCTCGCTCTCTTTATCACCATTCACAATCACCTCAACGCCGATCTGGTTGAGCAAGGCCAAACGATCTCTTTGCATCTCTTCAAGCGGCAAAGGAGATTCGATTTTATCCCCCAGGGTACTGATAATTTGGTAGTGAGCGTTGAGCGCTTCATTCAGTTGCAACAAATCTATTGCCTTTTGTAAAAAAACATATCTGCTCAGCTTGTTTTGGCTCTCCTTGTATGCGTTATAATAGCCCGTGGCTTTATCAATATTGCTCTCCATATCCTGTCGATACAATTCTTCTGTTTCCATCCGGTCAAGATAAGCCAAAACGTAATAGAGTCCCTCTTTTTCATAGAAAAAAGATTTGGCAATGGTAATATTTTTCAAATCCTGGTTGCTGGTTACCCTGGTCTTGTTCAACATCTGGGTGGTAAAACGGCTTTGTTCGTCGCTTTCGAGATAGTTTTCCAACAGGGTTTCGTCGACGTTAACCTTGGCCTGGAAAATCTTGGCAATATTACCGATAGCGACGTTTTCTGCGTCCAGTCTCGTAT
The DNA here is from genome assembly GCA_964608385.1 of uncultured Cytophagia bacterium. GTDB lineage: Bacteria > Zhuqueibacterota > Zhuqueibacteria > Residuimicrobiales > Oceaniaggregativiventaceae > Oceaniaggregativivens_A. The sequence goes on along the minus strand of CAZSOP010000155.1, from coordinate 4,452 downwards.
CGCCGCTGCCGATACCGACAAGATACATGCTTTGCGGGTAGGATTTATGCGGCTCATGCACCCATTGCGGCAGCCGGCCGCCTTTTTCAATGCCTTGCTTTTGCGAATAAGTGCATTGGAACAGCAACAACATGATCAACAAAAAGTAAAAATTGTTTTTCATATGACCCTCTTAATATAAAAAAACAGAATCGAGAATATTTATATCCGCATTTGTCTTGACCGAGCCAAAATTTTGAGAAGCGATAAATTGGTTATTGACATCAAAATATTCAAGCGCGACCTCATAAACACCGGGTTTAACTTTCACTTCACCGATATAACAGTGTTGCGGCATGGTGCGCCAGCTTCGCAAATCCGCATGCTCTGTGGCATCGACGCCGGCATCGACCAGGGTATTGATCAACCAGCCACCGAGTTCATTGGCTTTGGTCTCTTCACGTAGCTTTTTCTTCGCCTCGGCCGCTGCCAGGCCCTTGATCACCGTTCGAATCAATGTTTTAAAATAGATAATATCCCGTTTGGTTTTAAAGGTATGCACCGCAATTTTTCCCATGTCCTCGAAAAGAAAAAGCCTGCCGGCGCGACGGCCGTTGATCATGATATCAATGCGGTTGACGATCGACGATCCCTCCCGCAAAATCGGAAAAGCAAATTTAAAGTGATATCCCGCTTTCATACCGGGAAACGGAATATTCGGCAGGGTGATCGGGATATCGAGTTCACTGATTCCAATGGCGTTATCGTAGGTGGTAATTTTGCCGCCGATTTCGTATTTCTTCGGGGCGTTACCAACAAAGCTCAACACGGTCAGGCGGTGCAACCGATCCGGACGCATGGCATAATTGCCCTCCCGCGAAAATGTTTTCATATCCTCAAGCATAAAATCAGGAAGAGAATTCTGATAAATATCGCTGTGCGTCTGAACAGCGGATTTTATATTGTTCAGAGAAATTCGGCAGTTATCCCATTCCTTTTCAGCCCGGAAAATCAGATAGCTGATGTAATGCGCCAAGGCATTGTTATGAAAATTAATCGATTGCGCCCGAATGGGAATATCGGCTTCATCGGAAGCATTCATTTTCTGAACCATCTCTTCATACTTTTCGGAAAGCTCCCGTAATTTCACATTCACTCTTCTGATCTCAACATAAGCATCATCGAATTTCTTCATATTGAGATAGTTGAGCGCTTTGAAAATATTGACATAAAAATTTTCGTATACCTCACCGCTATAGGCGAGCATGTTGTCGTTTAACAAAATCGAGGCGGCTGCATTGGAAATACTTTTGGTAAAGAGCTCCTCCATGGCGTTTTCAGCCGCCTGCAGGGCAGCATTGCTCTGTTCGTATTCTCCGGCATAATAGAGTACTACGCCTTTATCCAGATAATATAATACACGGTCTTTTTTGCTGTAAAACTGCTGTGTCCGCCCCTGTTCGACCTGCTCCAGGGCTTGAGAAAAGTTCCCCTGTTGCAGATGTGTGGTTAAACCGCTAAAGTAGAGATCGGAATTATGAAATCCCGCACAATTCAGCAGAAGCAGTGCAAGAATAAACGATAAACATCGCTTAACGCCCAAAAAATAAACCCCCTTTCCCGGTTTTGATCCACATACAATGTTTTAATTGAATAAGATCAATCCCCCCTCTGCTTACCATTTATAGCGGTCCTGCTCGATCAGTTTTTTGATCTTTTTATCTCCCAGCCAAACCTTGGTGTTTTTTTCCAGGTTGATCAATTCGAGATCAACCTGATAATAAACCGCCTTTTGTCCTTCGAAAGAGTCAACAATGGAATTGATGCTTCCCTGCAGCATATAATCGGCCCCGGTTTCGTTGGCGAGCTGCCTGGCGGTTTCCATCGAGGCATAACTTTGCTGATCCAGACGCTCGTCGCGGATTTCCTGACGCTGCTGCGCCGAGGCGACAAAAGTAACCTGGCCCGAGTTGATCAGCTCGCGTTCGATATCCTTGATAAAAATGTCGATGGGAATATGTTCCGAGCTCTTGTTGCGAATCGTGCCGACGATAACCACCGGGTTTTCATCATTTTTCATCTGGAATTCCTGCAGCCAGGGACGCGATAACACGTCCCGAATCATGGCTTCAGCTGTCATTCTGGAATCGGTATCGTTCCAGCGCCCGCTTATATCGGTCGTTTCATCGGCCTGCAAGCGGGTAACCTGACGACTCGGCCCGGCACAGCCGCTCAATAGCAGTAAAACAACAGCAACAATGATTAACACAACAGCTTTTTTAAACATAGTTGATTCTCCTTCGGTCTTGATAGCTTTGCTTTCACAGAATAATATGTAAGCAGTAAATAGGTAATGAGAAGTGTAGCGCTGAGTCAAGTAATCCGTTCCGCCTGAAGATGATGAGAAATAATTCAATAGATGCAACTTTTGACCCGTAACGGTGTATATGATAAATAAATTTTTCAAAATGTACAAGAGAAAAAATACTTTGTTTATGTGATCTCGTATTCTTGTTTGCGCCTGGACCGAGAAACAGATTATTTCTATATGTTTAGTCTACGGTGTAACTCCCCGAAACGCGGAAAAATCATTTTTTACCGAAGCACTTGAAAATGTGCCGGAAATGTTCTACATTAATATTCAAAATCATCATCTTTAAGTTATTTTTATAAAGGAGATTGGAATGCACAAGGTATTAAATCGCATTGAAAAGTATAAAATTGTTCCCGTCGTGGCGATACACAATGCCGGCCATGCCCCTGCTCTGGCGGAGGCACTGATCAAAGGCGGCTTGCCCTGCGCAGAAATAACGTTTCGTACCGATGCTGCTGAAAAAGCAATCGAAAAAATGCGCCATAACCGCGATATGCTCATCGGCGCCGGCACTGTGCTTTCTGTGGAGCAGGTAAAAAGAGCGACAGGAGCGGGGGCAGAATTTATCGTCTCTCCAGGCCTGAACCCCAAAGTGGTCGAGTATTGCCTAAACCACGATATACCGGTTACGCCGGGCATATGTACCCCTTCTGATATCGAAGGCGCTCTCGAGTTTGGAGTAAACGTGGTTAAATTTTTTCCTGCTGAAGCATTTGGCGGCCTCAAAACGCTAAAAGCCATGAGCGCCCCCTACACGATGATAAAATTTATTCCAACCGGCGGCATTAACGCAGAAAATTTATCCGATTACCTCGCCTTTGAAAAGGTTCTGGCGTGCGGCGGCAGCTGGATGGTTAAATCCGACCTTATTTCCGGCGAAAAATTTTCCGAAATAAGCCATAGAACCCAATTAGCCGTTGAAATTGCCGGCAAATTAAAACCATAATATCAATTTGATTAAACCTGACCATAAATAATAGGAGCTCTTTTATGTCTGTCTTAACGATCAAACCCGCAAAGGATTGCAAGTATGACTGTATTTCATTGGGTGAAATAATGCTCCGCTTTGATCCCGGAGATGCCCGGGTACGCACCACCCGACAGTTCAGAGTCTGGGAAGGCGGTGGCGAATACAATGTCAGCCGCGGACTGGTTAAGTGTTTTGGCATGAGGGCGGCGGTATTAACCGCCTTTGCCGATAACGAAATTGGCCGGCTGGTAGAAGATTTTATCATGCAGGGCGGTGTCGATACCAGTCTGATCAAATGGGTTCCGTATGACGGTATCGGACGTACCGTGCGCAATGGTCTCAATTTTACCGAACGCGGGTTCGGTATCCGGGCCGCACTCGGCACCTCGGACCGCGGCAATACCGCCGCCTCCCAGCTCAAATCAGGCGATTTCGACTGGGATTATATCTTCGGCACCCTCGGTAGCCGGTGGTTCCACAGCGGTGGCATTTTTGCCGCCCTTTCAGAAACCACGCCGGGCCTGCTCGAAGAGGCCATGGCAGCCGCTAAAAAGCACGGCACCATCATCTCCTACGATCTCAACTACCGTCCCTCGCTGTGGAAGTCAATTGGCGGTCAGGAAAAAGCACAAGAGGTCAACCGCAAACTCGCTCCCTATATCGATGTCATGATCGGCAATGAAGAAGACTTTACCGCCTGTCTGGGATTCGAGGTCGAGGGCGTGGATGATAACCTCTCCGACCTGGATGTCGACAAGTTTAAAAACATGATCCAGCGCGTCGTTAAAACATATCCTAATCTCAAAGTCGTTGCAACGACTCTGCGCGGTGTCAAAACCGCCAGCGTCAATGATTGGGGGGCTGTCTGTTGGGCCGACAACGAATTCCATCAAGCTGTTGACCGGCCGGAGCTCGAAATCTTTGACCGTGTCGGCGGCGGTGACAGTTTTGCTTCCGGACTGATTTACGGCCTGATCACCACCAAAGACCCGGCTCGGGCGGTAAATTACGGTGCGGCACACGGCGCCCTGGCCATGACCACGCCGGGCGATACATCGATGGCGACGCTTAAAGAAGTTGAAAAAATCATGGGCGGTGGCAGTGCCCGCGTTGTCCGCTAACTATAGAG